>NZ_CAXBGE010000006.1:0-237847 GCF_963975345.1 uncultured Maricaulis sp.
GCTTCGCGGCCTGGTGGGCGGCGCAGCAGCAGGGACATCTGACGATAAGCAACAGCCTGCTTGGACAGATCATCATAAACGATCAGGGCATGCATGCCGTTATCGCGGAAATATTCGCCCATGGCAGAGGCGGTGAACGGTGCCAGAAACTGCATGGGAGCAGGATCCGAAGCCGTAGCAGCCACGACGATGGTGTAATCCATCGCGCCATTTTCTTCGAGCGTCTTGACGATCTGGGCGACCGTCGAACGTTTCTGGCCGATCGCGACATAGATGCAGTAGAGCTTGGCGCTCTCATCTGTGCCCTGGTTGATCGCCTTCTGGTTCAAAATGGTGTCGAGCGCGATAGCGGTCTTGCCGGTCTGGCGGTCACCAATGATCAGCTCGCGCTGGCCACGGCCGACCGGGATCATGGCGTCAATCGCCTTGATGCCCGTTGCCATGGGTTCGTGAACCGATTTGCGTGGGATGATGCCCGGCGCCTTGACGTCAACGCGGCGGCGTTCGGCGACATCTTTCAGAGGGCCCTTGCCGTCGATTGGCTCACCGAGACCATCCATGACACGGCCGAGAAGGCCCTTGCCAACGGAGGTGTCGACGATTGAGCCGAGACGTTTGACGGTGTCGCCTTCCTTGATGCCCCGGTCTTCACCGAAGATCACGCAACCGACATTGTCGCGTTCCAGATTGAGGGCCATGCCCTTAATCCCGCCCGGGAACTCAACGAGCTCACCGGCCGCGACCTCATCGAGGCCGTAAACGCGCGCAATACCGTCACCGACGGATAGCACACGACCGACGTCCGAAACCTTCGCTTCGGTGCCGTAATTTTTGATCTGATCCTTCAGGATCGCAGAAATCTCTGCAGCCCGGATGTCCATGGCCTACGCCTCTTTCATCGCATTCTTCATCCCGTCCAGCTTGGTGCGGAGAGATGAGTCGAACATACGGGAACCGATCTTCACGATCAGTCCGCCCATTAATTCAGGACGCACGTTTGTGCGTACTTCGATTTCGCGCCCAAAGGCACTTTTCAGAGAAGCCGCAAGGGCTTCAGTCTGTTTCTTGGTCAGCGCTGCGGCCGATGTCACGTCAGCCCGTACGATGCCGCGATCGGCATCAAGCAGGGCCGCGAAAATCGTCGCGATATCGCCGAGTTCGGCCGCGCGGCGATTGTCCGCCACGACGCCAAAAGCGTTCTTTGTCAGTTCGTTGAAGCCGGCCTTGTCAGCGAGCGCGAACAGCACGCCAGATTTCTGTTCGGCCGAATACAGCGGCGAGGTCAGGACTTCGGACAGCTCGGCCGAGGTCTCAAGCGCTGCGCGCAGGGCTGCCAGATCAGCGGCAACCTCATCAAGGCTGCCGGCCGTCTTGGCCAGTTCGAACACTGCTTTCGCGTAGCGACCTGCAGCATTGGCTGTGATGGCGTCTTCGCCGGTGCTCACCGTGACGTCACTCTCTGGCTGGGGAAGTGTCTGAATTCACCGGATGGTGCAAACACTTGAAATTCAACGATTTGTACGAATGAACGAGCAAGCTTGCGCTACCCGTCCTCGGGGTTCGGCGCTGCGATAGCACAGGGCGATGGGCGCAGCAAGCCGAAGTCACGTCCGGATTCAGCGGGCGGGCTGGTGAGAATGTGGAAAATGACCGCCAGGCCGCAGCATCGCCCCTGCGGGCGCTCGTAGTTAGCCGGCCGCATAACTTAGCTGGGTATCCTCAACTTAAGGATTGCCGACACTAGTCCGCTGCGCCACATTTTCCAAAAGTTGCATTGCGACCACTTGGCGGGTAGAGGTGTCATGACGTAAACGCAATGAACCTCAGTGACTAGAGGTTTGCGTGAGGGGAAATCGGGGGGGGGGGGCAAGGGACCGAAGCTATGGTGCCTCTTTTGGCCGTCGGGATTGGCGGCGCGATCGCCATCGTAGGGAACTTCATTACGCAGGTTCACTCTTATCGTCATCGGCGCCGCGAAATCTCCTTCGAGCGCAGCCTCCAAGCACTAGAGCAGGTCGAGCTGACGATCATCCGCGCACGTCGAGGGGAGCCTCTTCGAGCAGAAGAGCTGGATCAGCTAATCGCATTCATGACATGGCTTCCTGGCCCCCTCGCCAACAAAGCGCTTCAGCTCGTCGGCTCGCTTGAAAAGGGGGGCGTGCCAAAAGAGAGCCTTGCGGAAATTCACACTATGATCGTTAACCTCAAACGATCATTACTCGGGAAATAGCGATGAGTGATGATCCGATAGGCGAGATATATAGCTCCGCGTCATTTCTGGATGATGGGCATCAGGAATTTCGACATGGGAGTGCATTCTACGAGGACCATATCTTTGTATCAATTATACTGGATATGAACTCAACACACATGCGCATGATGGAGGAAATACTTCAAACAATTCAGGATGAAAATAGAATAGATCAAAAATTTTTATATATAGAGCCTGTGTCCGTGCAAAAATGGAATAGGCTAATCAGCTGCGACGAATACAACACCTATCGTGACTGCCTGAGTGCCCTAGAGCGCTTCACTCGGTCCGAATTCTGGATAGATTACGCTAAAAAGAATTCATTGAGGAACATAGTAGACCTTGGTGTGGGTGCTGGAATTAAAGACTATGAAATAATAAAGTCTCTCCATGAGATACATGACAGGGACGCAATACACTTTGTGTTATTAGACACAAGCTTCCCTATGCTCGAGACAACTATATTGGATATTCGAAAAAAGAATAACGATCAAACGTATTCCAAGCGCACCAGCGGTGTGCCGCATGCGAATCTTATAATCCGAGCGATAAGGACTGATTTTCTGCACCTAAATCGATGCCAGCACCTGCTCCGAGCGGCCGACTCACCGGTGGCATTTTTCATGCTCGGGTGCACATTTTCAAACTTGTCCGAAGCCCAATTTGTTCGCTCGTTGCTTTCAGCAACGAAGGCTGGAGATCTGTTCGTTGTCGGCGTCGACCTCTACGATTCGTCTCAAAAAGAATCTTCCATCGAGCGCCTTAAGGCTGAATACAATCACAGCCAACTTTATGATTTAGCATCGATACCAATAAATAGCTACCTACGGGGTCACGCAAGCAAGCTGGATGGTTCAGTTCAGGTGTCTGTAGAGCCAGGGGTCCTACATAGTGACGTGCGGGACGCCCTAACTGTAACAATCAGCACAAAAATCAATGACCAGCTCATACGCCTAGCCGCATCAAGCCGGTATATGGAAACCTCTTTGATCCAATTTATTCAAGAGTTTGGTTTCACATATCGCTACAAGCAAGTCAGTCCGAGAAACCCCAACTACGTTCAAATCGCGTTTGAAAGGAACTAACATAATGGTGACGCTTGTTCTTCTCGTCGCACTCGCGCTGGTCATCACGATTGGGTTTTTTGCTAGCCGAGCCACAGCAAATACCGCCCAATCCTACTTTATTGGGGACAGGAGTCTTGGCCCGATTCAGACCGCACTGAGCGCTAGCGCTACCGCAAACACGGGTTTCGTGGTGATCGGAGCCGTTGGTATGGGCTATTCCATGGGCCTTACATCGATCACCTACTCACTCGCCTGGCTCGCGGGAGATATTGTGTATTGGTTTTTCGTTGCCGAACGAATTAATAGGGTAAGTCGGGATGTAGGGGCTGTGACAGTGGTCGACATTGTTGAAAAGAAGGGGGGCGGGAGACTGCTCTCCGTCGTTATCTCGATGTTGATTGTAGTGATGTTAACTATTTATACTAGCGCACAATTTACAGCTGCCGGCAAAGTGTTGGAGGGTTTTTTTCATATAGAGTCGTTTGCGGGCGTTCTTGTCGGACTACTAGTGGTTTTAGCGTATACACTTTTTGGTGGCTTTCGCGCTTCAGTCTGGACGGACGTGTTGCAGGCCATATTTATGTTTGCATTAGCATTCGGCTCACTTGTCTGGGTTGTCGTTTCTTTTGGTGGAGTGGGGGTGTTCTCCGAATATTTGGGCGCTGTGGGTTCAGGGTACGCGGATATAACGGGCGGTCGCTCGACACTCAACTTCATCCTCTTTATGGTCGGATTTGCATTCGCTGGATTTGGCTTTAACCTTAGTCAGCCACAGGTCACCACGCGCATTATGGCGTGCCGGGATGCCGCCTCGGTGGGGCAAGCTAAATGGCTCTACATTTTTTCGCTTCACTCAGTTTGGATCTCGATGTGCTTCATTGGAATGGGCGCGAATGGATTGCTGGCTCCCGTGGCAGACCCGGAGCTGGCCTTGCCGGCGCTTGCCCAAGCCAATTTCAATGAGTTTTTTGCTGCCGCCGTACTGGTGGGGATGTTCGCGGCTATATTATCGAGTGTCGATTCACTCTTAATATCAACATCCAGTAGCATTGCAGTAGACATCCTTCAAATTAAGCATGGGACTGCGATATATCGTGCTCTTGTAGCGTTCGTCGGAATAGCGGCGGCAGTTATTTCTGTATATCTATCAGCCACCGTTTTTCAAGCCTCATTACTTGCGGCGACAATATTGGCCGCGTCAATTGGGCCCGTCGTATTCATTTCCGTATTCAATTTTCGACGCTCATCTACGTCAATGTTAATATCATTGATAGGCGGTTTGTCTTCCGCATTAATGTGGCGCCATTTCGCGTTAGACGGTATAATCAGCGACAGTATTGTAGGATTCACTGTGGCAATTCTTCTAAATGGCCTCATCGCGCCAAAGCATTCAAGCGACGGGGAGTTAGACGGTAAGCATTAATAGGTTCTGGATGTCGCCCCACGCCTGGTCCTCAAGATGTTGAGCACTTCGACGAACAGCGAGAAGGAGATCGCGAAATAGAGATAGCCGCGCGGAATGTGGAAGCCGAGGCCGTCGGCGATCAGCGACATACCGACCAGGAGCAGGAAGGCGAGCGCCAGCATTTTCGTCGTCGGGTGAGACTCGATGAAATCCGACACCGCGCCGGAGGCGAACAGCATCACCCCCATCGCGATCACCACGGCGGTGATCATGATCGGGACCTGGTTGGTCATGCCGACGGCGGTGATGACGCTGTCGAGCGAGAAGACGATATCGATCACGGTGATCTGGACCACGATCATCGCGAAGGCCTGGCCGCCACCGGTTTTGGGCGCCTGGCTGACGCCTTCGACGGTGTGGTGAATTTCCAGCGTGCCCTTGGTGAGCAGGAAGAGGCCGCCGCCGAGCAGGATCAGATCGCGCCAGGAGACTCCATGCTCGAACACGGCGAACAGGTCGGCCTCCAGATGCGCCAGCCAGACCAGACCGACCAGCATGATGATGCGGAAGACCAGCGCCATGCCGAGACCGAGCGTGCGGGCCAGGGCGCGTTTGGCCCTGGGCAGGCGGGCCGCCATCAGGGCGACGAAGATCACATTGTCGACGCCGAGAATGATTTCGAGAAATGTCAGCGTCGCCAGCGACATCCACATCTCGGGTGACGTCAGGAATTCAAGCATGGCGGTATGTCCCGATGGTGCTCATCTGAAGTGATGGCGGTGATCACATGAAGCTATAGGGATCGACGTCGATCGTCACCCGGATCGAGGGGGGGATTTTCACGCGTATTTTCCATGCTCGCAGATAGGCCGAGATATCAATCGTCTTGTCGGCCCGCACCAGGATGCGGCGGCGATGCCAGCCGCGCACCAAAGCGCGCGGCGGCTCCGCCGGACCCCAGATTTCGACGCCATCGGTCAGCGGTGCCGCTGCCGCATAGCGTCCCGCCGCCGCTTCAACCGCTTGAACATCGCGCGCCTGAAAGCTGATCGCCGCCATGCGGCCAAACGGCGGCAGGCCGAGCGCTTCGCGGGCCATCATTTCGGTCTCAAGAAAGGCATCGCGGTCCCCGGCGATCAGCGCCTGGATCGCTTCATGCTCGGGCTGGTGGGTTTGCAACAGGGCGCGGCCCGGCCGTTCGGCGCGGCCGGCACGGCCAGCGACCTGGACCAGGGTCTGGAAAGTACGCTCGCCGGCGCGCGGATCACCGCCGGCCAGACCGAGATCGGCATCGATCACGCCCACCAGGGTGAGATTGGGGAAGTTGTGGCCCTTGGCGGCGATCTGGGTGCCGACGAGGATGTCGATCTCGCCGCGCTCCATCCGGTCGACCAGATCGGCGCCGGAAGCGCTGTCGGAGGAGTAGATCTCGATCTTCGCGTCGGGGAAGAGATGTTTCGCTTCCTCGGCGACACGCTCCACCCCCGGCCCGACACTGGTGAGGCTGTCCTCGACCTTGCATTCGGGACAGAATTTCGGCCGCGGCATCGAGAAGCCGGTGACATGGCAGACCAGCCGCCCGGTATAGCGATGCTCGACCAGATAGGACTGGGTGTCCGGTGAGGTCATGCGGTGGCCACAGGCGCGGCACAGCACCAGCGGCGCATAGCCACGCCGATTGAGATAGAGCAGCACCTGCTCGCCGGCCTGCAGCGTCTCCACCATGGCGGAAATCAGCGGCGGCGAAATCCAGCGTCCGGCCTCGGGCGGGTGTTCACGCAGATCAATCGTGTCGACCTGCGGCAGCACCGCCGAACCGGGACGCGCCGGCAGGCGTACATGCACATAGCGCCCGGCCTGGGCATTGGTCAGGCTTTCCAGCGAGGGCGTTGCCGAAGCGAGCACGATCATCGCGCCCTCGATCTTGGCGCGCAGCACGGCGAGGTCACGGCCCTGATAGGGCAGACCTTCATCCTGCTTGTAGGTCGGGTCATGCTCCTCATCGACGATGATGAGTTTGAGATTGGTGAAAGGAAGAAACAGCGCCGAGCGCGCGCCGACCACGATCCGCGCCCGCCCCTCGGCAACCTCGCGCCAGCAGCGGCGGCGCGTTTTCGGCCCGGCCGCCGAATGCCAGATCGCCGGAGCGCAGCCAAAGCGTGCCTCGAAGCGCGACAGGACGGCAGCGGTCAGCGCGATCTCGGGCAGCATGATCAGGATCTGGCCATCGGGATGACGGCGCAGAACCTCGGCAATCGCCTCGAAATAGACCTCGGTCTTGCCCGATCCGGTGACCCCGTCGAGCAGGGCGCTCTGAAACCCGCCCGCCCGCACCAGCCGCCGCAACACGCCGCCGGCCTCGGCCTGCAACATGGTCAGCGACAGCCCCTCGGCCTCGGGATCGGGAATGCCATAGGGCGGATCGATCGGACGCGTCAGCGTCGTTAGTGCGCCGGCCGTCGCCAGCCCCTTGACGACGCCAGCCCCGACACCGGCCTCACGCGCAATATCCGCCGCCGAAGCCTCCCCCAGCGCCAAAGCCGCATCGAGCACCGCCGCCCGCGCCGCCGTCATGCGCGGCGCTTCGGTGCCGCTGACACAATAAAGCGTTTCGGTGGGTGAGGGCTTGAGCGCTTCGGCGCTGCGCAGCACGGATCTCAGGATCACGCCGGGCGGCTGCACCAGATAGCGCGCCAGCCAGTCGACAAATTCCCGCGTCCCCGCCGGCAAAGGCGCGCCGCCCATCGGCGCCTCGACCGACTTCAAAGCCCGCTCGCCAGCCCCCGGTTTGAGCGCCCAGACGACACCATGCACCATCCGCTTGCCCAGCGGGGCCAGCACATGATCGCCCAACCCCAGCTCAAGCCCTTCAGGCACGAGATAGTCGAACGCCTCCGGCAATGGCAGCGGGAACAGGATCGAGGCGCGAGATGACGATTCGGAGGACACGGGGGAAGTGTGCCTGTTTGCGCGGCGGAGTTCAAAGCGGAATAGCGTTGTGGAGAGCAGTGTTTTGAAACACCACAAACCCACTTTCCCCCGAAGGAGCGTAGCGAATTTCGGGGTCTGCCATTCGGTAGCGGTGCTGGTTCAACCCACCTCCGGCAGGCCCCGGCACAAGGCCGGGGGAATAAGCGGTGTGAGTCTTGGGTATGGAGTTTGGAGACGGAGAAAATTGAGCCCGCCACGTCCCGATTATCTCTCAATGCCTGGCCTCAGCGCCGGCGGGTCAGACGGGCGTCAAACCAGGCTTGCAGCATCCCGCGCGTGGCGGTGTGCTGGCGCAAGAGGGAGTCGAGCATGATGCCCGCCTTGGCGCCCGCATTCGGGGCGCTGGTGCCGTGCATGAAGGCTGGGGCCTGCGGCGTGTGTCCGGGTTTCGTGTTCATCATCGCCTCCCTGGCTGATGATGAGAGCTTGCCCGCAGCCTGTGTCGCGATCATGCCGCTGGCAGGGCATGTTTGGGGCGGCGTTGTTCATTCTGGGGCCGGTTTCCCTTAATGGCGTTCGGCGATTACCCAGCAAACACCTCAAAAAATCTCAAACCTATTTCCCCCGGAGGAGCGCAGCGAATTCCGGGGTCTGCCACTCGGTAACGGCGTTGGCTCAACCCAGTTCCGGCAGACCCCGGAACAGGTCCGGGGGAATATTGTATTGTGATTGTTGGGAATATGGATTGGCGCTTAGCGCGATTCCCAGCACCGATTCAGCGCTTCTCATTTGAATTTTGTTTGACTTTTTATCAATTACAGGCTATCAAAAATCGCCAGTTGGATAGATCATGACCTATCAAGATGACAAACTCACCCGAGCGCGCAAGCAGCTCGACCAGAAACTGGCCCCGCTCCGGGACCAGGCGGCATTCGTGCGGCCTGCGAAGGGTTGGGTGCGGGCGATCCGGGATGCGCTGGGCATGACGGGGCGGCAATTGGCCGAACGGCTTGGGATCAAACAGCCCACCCTGGTCGCGCTGGAACAGGGCGAGGTCAACGGGACGATTACAATGGGCCGCTTGAAAGAGCTTGCCGAGGCGCTGGACTGCACGCTCGTCTATGCGCTGGTGCCCAACCGGCCGCTGCAGCAAATCGTTGCGGACCGCGCCCGCCATCTGGCCAATTTGCGCCTGATGCGCACGCATCACTCCATGCGGCTTGAGGATCAGGGTCTGGCGGAGGCCGATCTGGCTGACGAACGTGATCGCCTCGCCGCAGGCCTGTTGCGCGACAATGCACGGCAGATATGGCGGCCCGACGAGGATGAAAAATGAGCGGGGGCCTCGCAGACGGTGCGGACGACGCAGCCACCGCCCTCGAGGAAGACGAGCGCAAACAGCTCATTCCGACCTACATCACCAGCCGGGCCGAACTGAATGAGGCTGAGCAGGTCAATATCTCCGATGCCGACGGGTGGGCCTTCTCACGCCAGCGCAATGTCCTCGATACCGCCTTTCTGCTGCGGCTCCACAAGCGGATGCTCGGCGAGGTGTGGCGCTGGGCCGGCAGCTACCGGACGACCGAGCGCAATATCGGCATCGAGGCCTGGAGAATCCCGGCCGAGACCGCTCAGCTGCTCGATGATGTCCGCTACTGGATCGCAGCGGAAACCTACGGACCAGACGAGATATGCATCCGCTTTCACCATCGCTTGGTTGCGATCCACCCCTTCCCCAATGGCAATGGCCGACTCGCCCGGATGGCCGCCGATTTGCTCGCAGTTCGGCTCGGCCGGCCGCGCTTCGCCTGGGGGCGCAGCGAACTGGTTACGCCTGCCAGTGCCCGAGCGACCTATATCGCCGCGCTCCAGGCCGCAGACCTGCACGATATCGCGCCGCTTTTGCAGTTCGCGCGCCCGGATTGAGGGCGCATCTACCGACGCTGAACGCTCCCGATCCTAGCTGCGATGCTCCGGATTCTCGAAATCAAAGCGGCAACCGGCTTTCCAGGCGTTTCGGTCATTGCCGTGGTTGGGCAGGCCGCCGGCGGTTTTGAGCATGTGCGCGAGGTGGATCAGATTCCAGCTCATGATGGTGGTATTGCGCTGGGTGAAGTCATTGTCGAAGCCGGCGCCGTCATCGCCATAGCTGGCACCGGGCCCGGCCTCGCCGATCCAGCCGCAATCGGCTTGCGGCGGGATGATATAGCCGAGATGGCCGAGGGCGTAGAGATTGGTCATCGCGCAATGCTTGATCCCGTCCTCATTGCCGGTAACGACCGTGCCACCGACCTTGCCATAGAAGATCGACTGGCCCTTCCCGTTCAGCTTGCCGGATTCGGCGTAGAGCCGTTCGATCAGGCGGCGGCAGACAGAGCTTTCCTCACCGAGCCAGATCGGGGTTCCGATCACCAGGATATCGGCCGCCATCACCTTGGCGCTGATCTTTGGCCAGTCATCGCGGGCAAAGCCATGCTCGGTCATGTCGGGATAGACGCCAGGCGCCAGATCATAATCGACCGGCCGCAGCATCTCCACGGCGACGCCATTGGCGGCCATGATGGCGCTTGAGACATTGAGCAGCAATTCGGTGTGAGAGAGCGTGCCGCTCGGTTTGAGGGTGCAGTTCAGGAAGAGCGCCGACAGGGACGAGAAATCGAAATCATGGCCTTCACACAAGGCCTTCTGTTTCGCGTTGAGAACCATGCGACACGCTCCTTGGTTTGATGGTGGCTGACGGGGCCCAACACGCGAAAAGCGCGTCTGTCCGTTATGCGCCTGGGTCTGGAAATTACGTCTGTCCCAAGCTTTTTACCAGTTTTTCCCGGTTTTGGATGGCGTCCTGAGTCCCCGCCCCGCTGCGGCGCCATGTCACCTGTCTTGCGGCGCTGGGCTTGATAAGTGTCAATACATACGATTTTGCACGTTGGACCAATTGATGACGCCTTCGCCGACGCTTCTCAAATATGCGCGCCAGAATACGCCGCGCTATACCAGTTATCCGACCGCGCCGCATTTCCATGCCGGTATTGATGGCGATGTGTGGGCCGAATGGCTTGGAGCGCTGGGCGCGGAAGCCGCGGGCTCGCTCTATCTCCACATCCCCTGGTGCCGCGAGATGTGCTGGTATTGTGGTTGCTCGACGCGGGCGACCCAGCGTGCCGAGCCCGTCGCGACCTATGCCGGGACATTGCTTAAGGAAATCGATCTCGTCGCCGACCGGTTCGCAGGTCGGCCACGCATCTCACATATCCATTTTGGCGGCGGCACCCCGACCATCCTGACCGAGGAACAGTTCAGCGCGGTGATGCAGCGATTGCGCCAGCGTTTCGACGTGTCGGAGACGGCCGAGATTGCCATCGAGATCGATCCGCGCATTTTTACCACCTCGCTGGCCGATCATCTGGCGTATTTGGGTTTCAATCGCGCCAGCCTCGGCGTCCAGACTTTCGATGCCGCTGTCCAGACCAAGATCAACCGCATCCAGCCGGTTGAGGCCGTGGCCGGCTGTGTGACGGCGCTACGCGATGCGGGCATTTCCAATCTGAGCTTCGATCTGCTGTACGGCCTGCCCGGACAGACGCTGGAAAGCTGCCGCGAGACGGTTGCGACGGCGCTGGAGTTGCAGCCCGACCGGTTCTCGGTGTTCGGTTATGCCCATGTGCCGCACATGAAGCGGCATCAAAAACTGATCCATGATGACGAGCTTCCCGGCGCCGAGGCGCGGATTGAACAGGCCATGGCCATCGCCGATGCGGTGCAGGCGGCGGGTTATAGTCCGATCGGCATTGATCACTATGCCCGCGCCAGCGACGACATGACCCGGCAAGCCGCCAGCGGGACGATGCGGCGCAATTTTCAGGGTTATACGACGGACCAAGCCAGTTTTCTGATTGGTCTCGGCGCCTCGGCGATCAGCCAGACACCGGAAGGCTATGCCCAGAACACGCCGGATGTGGCCAGCTGGAGCCGGGCGATCGAATCCGGCCATCTGGCGACCGCACGCGGTGTCCGGCAAGGCGGCGAGGACCGGATTCGCGGCGAGATCATCGAGCGGCTGATGTGCGATCTCGAAGTCGATCCCGACGCCATCGCGGCGCAGTTTGGCGGCTCCATTGAATGGCCTGAACTGGACGATCTCATCGCGGATGGCGTCATCACCCGGCAGGGCTGTCGGATCAGCATCGCTGATGACCACCGGATGTTGGCGCGCGTCGTCGCGGCGCGGTTCGATACCTATCTGCAGGCGAATGTTGAAGCGCGCCACTCCGTCAGCGTCTGACCTGCCCGGCATCGCTGCTTTTCCTTCAACCGGTTTCCTTTTCGGAAACCGAATGGGGCAAGTCTGTTGCCTGATCGCAATGGAGCTGAATCATTATGACGGAAAATGCCGGGAGCCTGCTGGCCGAACCACTGGATGCTGAGCGCGTGCGCGCCTTCCTGCTCTCCAATCCGGACTTCGTGCGCGAGGATGCTGAACTGTTTGCGCAAATGGCGCAGCGCGACACCGGCGAAGGGATTATTGATCTCGGCGCGGCGGCGCGGGCCAAGCTGTTGGCCGAATTGCGCCAGCTCAAATCGCTCAACTCCAGCATTATCGAGACGGCGCGCGCCAATCTGGCGACCCAATCGCAAATTCACATGGCGGTGCTGGCGCTGCTGGAGACAGACAGTCTGGTGGCGCTCGACCGCAAAATCTCCAGCCGCCTGACCGGCGCGCTCGGAGTTGATGTCTGCCGCGTACTGATCGAGGGCCATGCGCCACTGCCGGCCGGAGAATCCATTCTCGGGGCGTCAGAAGGCTTTGTTGGCGAAGTGCTGGGAAACAAGGTCGAACGGCTCGGGCCGGTCAATCCGGACCGGGCGCATGCGCTTTACGGCCAGCAGGGCAAGCGGGTGAAATCGGAGGCGATTGTGCGGCTCGATTTCAACGGTCATGACGGGCTGATGGCGGTTGCGGCACGTGACCACACTCTATTCGAATCCGGCCAAGGCACTGAATTACTCAACTTCCTCGCCCGCTGCGTCGAACGGATGATCACCCGATGGCTGCACGCGAGCTAAATCTTCCCCTCGCCAATGCGCGACTGGTCTTCGGCCAGCATCTGGCCGGCGAACGCCGGCTGAGTCCGAAAACCGTTGAGGCCTATGGCCGCGATCTCGACCAGTTTGCCGCCTTTCTCGGTGGGCATTTGGGGCGCAGCGTCTGTCTGGCCGACATGGCCAATCTGAGAGCGACGGATTTTCGCGCCTTCATGGCGGCGCGACGGCGCGGCGGTCTGTCAGCGCGCTCCCTGGCACGCGCCCTGTCAGCGATCCGCACTTTCTACAGCTATGCCGAACGGCGCTGGGGCATTGAGAATGCGGCCCTGACCCTGATTGAAGGCCCCAAGCTGGGCCGCTCCAAGCCGAAACCGGTCAGCGAGAGCGGCGCCCGGGCATTGATTGACGAGGCCGGACGGGCGCACGGCACGGATTGGGTCGAGGCGCGCGATGTCGCGGTTCTGTCCCTGCTCTATGGCTGTGGCATGCGGATCTCGGAGGCGCTCAGCCTGGCCGGCCGCGACCGGACTCTGGATGGCAGTCTGCAGATCATCGGCAAGGGCGGCAAAACACGGCTGGTCCCGATCCTGCCCGTGGTCGCGCAAGCGGTAGCGCATTATGCGACGCTGTGCCCATTCGACCTCGGGCCCGGCCAGCCCCTGTTTCGCGGCACGCGTGGTGGGGCGCTGGGGGCGCGGACGGTTCAAAAACTGATGCAGGATCTGCGCGAGCGACTCGGTCTGGGGCCGACCGCGACGCCGCACGCCCTGCGGCATTCCTTCGCGACCCATCTTCTCGCCCATGGCGGTGATTTGCGCTCGATCCAGGAATTGCTCGGACATGCCAGCCTGTCGACGACGCAAATCTATACCGATGTCGAAACCTCACGCCTGATGGCGATCTATGACGGCGCGCATCCGCGCTCAAAGCGCAGCCGAACCTGATCTCCGTCAGGCGGCGATCTGGGCCCGGTCATGCGACCAGCGGATCACCTCAGTTCCAGCGTCGGGATCGAGGAATGTCCCGGCTTGAACAAAGCCCGCTTTTTCGAGCACCCGGTGGGAGGCATGACCATCGCCGCGGGTCTTGGCGATGACGCGTTTGACGGTGTCATGATTGTAGGCCCACCCGATCAAGGCGTTCACTGCCTCGGTCGCCAGGCCGCGTTCGCGATAAGAGACGAGCATTGAATAGTCGATCTCGACCTCACCAGCCGCATTCGGCGTGCCCTTGAAGCCGCCAATACCGAGCAGACGGTTCATGATCGGTGAGATATAGACCCAGGAATACCAACCGGCATCGTGTGGATGCGCCGCCAACTGGTCGCGCGTCCATTCCATCGTCTCGATACCGACCAGTTCGGGCGGCCAAGATGGCTCGGGCTCGACACCCAAGGCTTCAAAAAACCGGGCGCGATCATTGAGCTGCCACTCGGTCAGCTCGACGTCGAGGGCAACCAGCCGGAGCCGTTGCGAGATGATTTCAATTCTGTCGCGCATAATTGTGCGTTCCATTCACTCGACATAACGGTCCCGTGGCTCGGGTGCCAGCTTGGCTGGTTATGCCGTAACAATATGGGTTTGTCCTCACAACCATTTGCGAGGAGTCCACGCCGCCCCTCAGCCCGTTGTTTCTATTCCGTCGCGCTGGAGACAAGGCCAACCCGAATCTGGAGATTAGCAGAAAACCGGCCTTGTGTCAGGACTGCATGCTCCAACCTTCGACGCCCATCGCCGCCTGACGCACGGCTTCGGTCAGGGTCGGATGGGGATGGCAGGTGCGCGCAATGTCCTCGGACGAAGCGCGGAACTCCATGGCCAGGCAGATCTCGGCGATCATTTCGCCGACATTGGCGCCGATCATATGCGCGCCCAAAATCTCGTCAGTTTCCGCGTCAGCAAGAATTTTCACAAAACCGTCAGTAGCGTGATTGGCGCGAGCGCGTGAATTGGCCTGGAAAGGGAATTTGCCCTTTTTATACTTGCGCCCCTGTTGTTTGAGCTCGTCTTCGGTCTGTCCGACCGAGGCCAATTCAGGATAGGTGTAAACGACGCCGGGAATGACATCGTAATTGACGTGCCCCGCCTTGCCGGCAATGCGCTCGGCGCAAGCGACGCCCTCATCCTCGGCCTTGTGAGCGAGCATTGGCCCATGGGTGCAATCGCCAACGACCCAGACATTTTCGGCTGACGTGCGGAAATGATCATTGGCGATGAAGCCGCGAGCATCCGGTTCGATCCCGACATTTTCCAGCCCGAGCCCGGCGGTAAAGGGCCGCCGACCGATGCAGACCAGAACCGTGTCGGCCTCGATCGTCTCCGAATCACCACCCTTGGCGGGCTCGAGCGTGATTTTCAGGGTATCCGGATTGGAGCTGTCGACGCCGGTGACCTTGGTGGAGAGCCGGAAATCCATGCCCTGCTTGGCAAAAATGCGCTGTGCGGTCTTGGCGAGTTCGGTGTCCATGCCGGGCAGGATGCGATCAAGATATTCGACGACCACGACTTCAGCGCCGAGGCGGCGCCAGACCGAGCCCAGCTCGAGCCCGATCACACCGGCGCCAATCAGGACCAGACGTCCCGGCACTTGCTTGAGATCCAGGGCACCGGTCGAGGAGACAATGCGGGCCTCATCGATCGTCACGCCCGGCAGGGGTGTCACTTCGGAGCCGGTGGCGATGACGATATGCTTGGTATCCAGCACCGAAGTGCCGCTATCGGTTTCGACCTGAACCTTGCCCTGACCGAGGATCTTGCCCCTGCCGCTGATGTATTCGGCGCCGTTCTTCTTGAACAGGAATTCAATGCCCTTGGTGAGCCCGTCAACGGTCTCGTCCTTGTGGGCGAGCATGGCCGGCAGGTCGAGTTCGACCTCACCCGTGACAATGCCCATCGCGGGGAACTCGGTCGTCGCGCTCTCAAACAGTTCGGAGGCGTGCAGCAGGGCCTTTGAGGGGATGCAGCCGACATTCAGGCAGGTTC
The DNA here is from genome assembly GCF_963975345.1 of uncultured Maricaulis sp. NCBI lineage: Bacteria > Pseudomonadati > Pseudomonadota > Alphaproteobacteria > Maricaulales > Maricaulaceae > Maricaulis > uncultured Maricaulis sp. The sequence goes on from NZ_CAXBGE010000006.1 coordinate 15,679, forward strand.
CGCCCAGTGTGCCACGCATCTCGACGCAGGCGACTTTCAGGCCAAGCTGGCCCGCGCGGATGGCGCAGTTATAGCCGCCGGGGCCACCGCCGATAATGACAAGATCATAGGGTTCGGACATTTGGGCCTCGCGGATTGGTCGGGACGTCGAAATCGGACAGGCTTACTATATGCTATTTTCTTGCAGCGATGGTAAGGCCCGACCTGCGTTCCGGGCCTCGTGCTGCCGTGAACGCTGGGGGCCGTCAGCGCGTTGGTCGCGGCCAGTATCGCAACATGCCAGCACCGAGCAGGACGGCAAAGCTGGCGATATTCATGATCACATCGTGAACCTGAAATGCCGGCCGGTCGATATTGAGATAAAGCGGTTCGGCGATAATCCAGATCCAGTATCCGAGATCGAGAAACACTGCCGCAGCCGCAGTCAGAAAGGCCAGGTTGATGCCCCTCGGCCACGCGGCGATCAATAACAGCCCCGTCGCCAGAAAGCCGGCCATGTATGCGGTCCAAATGACCAATAGCCAGTTGGGAACCTCTCGCAGGGCCGTCAAGATTTCCGGTCCGTTCGCACCGAGCGGCGGCACCAGCCAATCGCCGACCCAAGCGTCCAGCAAGTAGGGCAGGCTGTAGACCACGCGACCGAGCGCGAGGACGATGATCATCCAACGTATAATCTGCATTCGTGTCCCCCGACTCGCTGTTTGGTCTCAGAGCAGACCGGCTGCCCTAAAGATCGAACAACAGACGCTGTGGATCTTCCAGATTATCCTTCACCCGCACCAGCCAAGTGACAGCTTCCTTGCCGTCGACGATGCGATGGTCATAGGACAGGGCCAGATACATCATCGGCCGGATCACGACGGCGCCATTCAGCGCCACCGGCCGTTCCTGGATCTTGTGCATGCCGAGAATGCCCGATTGCGGAGCATTCAGGATCGGCATCGACATCAGCGAGCCATAGACGCCGCCATTCGAGATGGTGAAGCTGGCGCCCTGCATTTCGTCGATGGTCAGCTTGCCGTCGCGGGCGCGTTTGCCCAGACGGATGATTTCTTTCTCGATCTCGGCCAACGACATCTGGTCGGTATTGCGCACCACCGGCACGACGAGGCCGCGCTCGGTGCCGACGGCGACGCCGATATCGTAGAAATTCTTGTAGATGATGTCGGTGCCGTCGATCTCGGCATTGACCGAAGGGATATCCTTCAGCGCCGCGACACAGGCTTTCACGAAGAAGCTCATAAAGCCCAGCTTGACGCCATGCTTGGCGACAAAGGCCTCCTGGTGCGCTTTGCGCGCATCCATGATCGCGCCCATATCGGCTTCGTTAAAGGTCGTCAGGATGGCGGCGGCGTTCTGGGCATCCTTGAGACGCTTGGCGATGGTCTGGCGCAGGCGGGTCATACGGACGCGCTCTTCGCGTGGGCCGGTATCGCGTGGTGCTGCGGCCGGGGCCGAAGGGGCGGCTGGTGCGGAAGGGGTCGCAGGCGCGGCGGCTGGGGCAGAGGCGGGCGCAGCGGCAGCCTGCAGCGCGTCGCCCTTGGTGATGCGACCATCGCGGCCCGTGCCCTCGATGGCACCGGCGTCGAGCTTGTTCTCTTCAATGATGCGGGCGGCCGATGGCATGGCAATCGCGTCACTTTTTGCGGGCGCATCTGCGGTCGGGGCTGCAGCCGGGGAGGCTGCAGCACCTTCGGTGATCTTCGCCACGGCATCGCCGGGCGCAACGCTATCGCCCTCGCCGACCATCAGCTCGGCGATCACGCCAGCAACGGGTGACGGGACCTCGACAGCGACCTTGTCGGTCTCAATCTCGACCAAGGCCTGATCGACCGTGACGGTATCGCCAACCTTGACCAGCCAGGCACCGATTGTGCCCTCGGTGACCGACTCGCCCATTTGCGGCACGGTTGCTTCAACCGTTTTTCCGCTGGTGTCGGCCGGCGCAGGTTTCGTTTCGGCGGGTTTGGCTTCAGCAGGCTGCGCTTTCGGCGCGGCCGGGGCTTCGGCTTTTGCGGCCTCGGGCTTTGCGGCTTCAGGCTTTGCAGCTTCGGGGGCAGGCGCAGCGGCAGCGGCTTCGCCCCCGGCGCTAATTGTCGCCAGCTTGGCGCCGATCTCGACCGTCTCGCCTTCCTCGACAAGGATGGCGCCGATTGTGCCATCACTCTCGGCGCGAACTTCAATCGCGACCTTGTCGGTTTCAAGTTCGACGAGGACGTCATCCTTGCGGACCGCATCGCCGGCCTTGACCGACCAGCTGCCGACGGTGGCTTCGGTGACGGATTCGCCGAGTTGTGGAACGGTGATGTCGGTCATGATTGAGTCTTTCCTGTTCGCGGTGAGGCGGTTCGTGACGTCGCCGGGCGTCAGCCCAGAGCCTCATCGACCAGAGTTTCCTGTTGATGCTTGTGCTTGGCGGCAATACCGGTCGCGGTCGAGGCCGAGGCCTGGCGGCCGACATAGACCGGACGCGATGCCGTCCCTTCGAGCTTGCTCAAGACGAATTCGAGATTCGGTTCGACGAAGGTCCAATAGCCCATATTGCGGGGCTCTTCCTGACACCAGACGATTTCGGCCTTCGGGAAGCGCGCCAGTTCGGTCAACAGCGCCTTGAACGGGAAGGGGTAGAGCTGCTCGACCCGCATCAGATAGACATCGTCAATGCCCTTGGTTTCGCGCGCTTCGAGCAGGTCGTAATAGACCTTGCCGGTACACAGAACGACGCGCCGGATATCGGCATCGCGCTTCAACTCGGTCGAAGAATGCGAAGCTTCACCCTCGGGCCGTCCGGCCTTGTCGGCATCGTCCCACAACACGCGGTGGAAGGAGGAGCCCGGCCCCATCGCCTCGAGCGAGGAGACGCAGCGCTTGTGACGCAGCAGGCTCTTGGGCGTCATGATGACCAGCGGTTTGCGGAAACTGCGGTGAATCTGGCGCCGAAGGATGTGAAAATAATTCGCCGGCGTCGAGCAATTCGCTACCTGCATATTGTCCTGGGCGCATTGCTGCAGAAAACGTTCCGGGCGGGCCGAGGAATGTTCCGGCCCCTGGCCCTCATAACCATGCGGCAACAGCATCACCAAGCCGGACATGCGCAGCCATTTGCGCTCACCCGAGGAGATAAACTGGTCGATGATGACCTGGGCGCCATTGGTGAAATCGCCGAACTGGGCTTCCCACATCACCAGCGTATTGGGCGCCGAGAGCGAATAGCCGTATTCGAAACCGAGCACGGCCTCTTCCGACAACATCGAATCGACGACGTCATACTTCTTCTGGTCGCCACCGAGATGGTTGAGCAGGGTGTAACGCTCGGCGGTCTCTTGGTCGATGATGTGCGAATGACGCTGCGAGAACGTGCCGCGGCCACAATCCTGACCCGACAGGCGCACGGGGAAGCCTTCGGTCAGCAGGGTGCCGAAGGCGAGATGTTCCGCCGTTGACCAGTCAATCCCCTCGCCGGTTTCGATCGCGGTGCGGCGTGCGCCGATGACGCGATCCAGCGTGCGGTGAATATTGATACCTTCCGGCACCGTCGTCATCGCCATGCCGACGGCTTTGAGGCGTTCCATCGTGGCGCTGGTTTCGCCCCGGCGGTCATCGCCTTCCGGCAGGCCGAGACCCGACCAGCGGCCATCGAGCCAGTCGGCTTTCTCGCGGGTGAAGGTCTTGCCGGTCTCGAATTCGGCTTCGAGGAAGCGGTCAAACTCGGCCGCCATCGCTTCAACTTCGGCAGCGGTGAGCGAGCCTTCGGCGATCAACCGCTCTTCGTATTTCTGGCGGACCGGCGGCATGTCCTTGATCACCCGATACATGATCGGCTGGGTGAAGGTCGGATCGTCGCCTTCATTGTGGCCGTAGCGGCGATAGCAGAACATGTCGATCACGACATCCTTGGCGAAGATTTGCCGGTATTCGGTCGCGATGCGGGTGGCGTGCACTACGGCTTCTGGATCGTCGCCATTGACGTGGAAGATCGGGGCCTGGACCATCAGCGCCACGTCGGACGGGTAAGGGCTCGAGCGGCTATCCTTGGGATCGGTGGTGAAGCCGATCTGGTTATTGACGATGAAATGGATCGCGCCACCCGTGCGGTGCCCGCGCAGGCCCGACAGGCCGAGACATTCCGTCACGACACCCTGACCGGCAAAGGCAGCATCGCCGTGCAGAAGCAGCGGCAGGACTTTGGTGCGCGGCGTACCGGCCAGCTCGCGGCAATTCTGTTCCTGCTTGGCGCGCGCCTTGCCGAGCACGACCGGATTGACGGCCTCAAGGTGAGACGGGTTGGCGGTCAGCGAGAGGTGGACGGTATTGCCGTCGAATTCCCGGTCAGACGAGGCGCCGAGATGGTATTTGACGTCACCGGAACCGAATTCTTCCTCGCCCTGAGTATTGCCCCCCTGGAATTCGTGGAAAATCTGGTGATAGGGCTTGCCCATCACGGCGCCGAGCACGTTGAGACGGCCACGGTGTGGCATGCCGATAATGATGTCGTCGACACCCATGGCGCCGCCGCGCTTGATGATCTGCTCCAGCGCCGGGATCATCGCCTCGCCGCCATCGGCACCGAAACGCTTGGTGCCGGGATAACGCTTGTGCAGGAATTGCTCGAAGCGCTCGGTTTCCATCAGCTTGCCGAGAATGGCGCGCTTGCCGTCAATCGTGAAGCGGATCTCCTTGTCCGGTCCTTCGAAGCGCTCCTGCAGCCAGGATTTCTCCTCCGGATTGGAGATGTGCATGAATTCAATGCCGACCGGGCCGCAATAGGTGCGGCGTAGAATGTCCAGCATCTCGCCTGGCGTCGCGGTTTCGAGGCCGAGATAGCCGTCGATGAAGACGCTCTCGTCCATCGCGGCGCCGTCAAAGCCATAGGTCGCCGGATCAAGCTCGGGCTGGGCTCCGAAATCGGACAGGCCCAATGGATCGAGATCGGCTGCCAGGTGGCCGCGCATGCGATAGGCACGGATCATCATGATGGCGCGGATCGAGGCCTGGGTTGCCTTGCGGATCGCAGCGGGATCGGCCTGCGGCGCGGTGCGCGTCACATGCTCCGCGACCTTCTCGACCATCGCCGCCTCATCGGCCCCGATATCACCGAGTGCAGAGACCATTTCGCCATTGGCCCGTGGTGGCCAACCGGCCCGCTTCCAGCTCGGCCCGGCAGCAGCGCGCGCCGCATCCGCCGGCGCATCGCCCATCGCGGCGAAGAATTGTCGCCAACTGTCAGGAACACTCGCCGGGTCGGCCGCATAGGCGGCGGCCATCTGCTCGAGATAAACGGCGTTGGCGCCCTGCAGGAAAGACGTATCCAGGAAGGACTGATTGTCGGAGGAGCGGGTCTGGTCAGACATGGGGGGAAATGGCCTGATATCGCAAAAAGATTCGTAAGGGACTAAGCCGATACGGTTAACAACCATCTATGGCCGTTCTGTGGAGAACAGAAGCCTTGCGCAGGCTTCTGGTGCCAACTTGCTGACAGGCGAGCCAGACACAAAAAAGCCGCGCCGGGACTAACCCGCACGCGGCTTGTTCGAGTTGTTTTGAAAAAGCTAGCCCTTGAGGACTTCCGCCAGCGTCGTGCCCAGCCGCGCTGGGCTCGGTGACACCGTGATGCCGGCCGACTTCATGGCTTCGATCTTGCCTTCTGCGCCGCCCTTGCCGCCGGACACGATGGCGCCGGCATGGCCCATGGTGCGGCCTGCGGGTGCGGTGACCCCGGCGATGAAGCCGACGATGGGCTTGGAACGGCCCTTCCTGGCTTCATCCTTGAGGAATTGCGCGGCGTCTTCTTCAGCCGAGCCGCCGATCTCGCCGATCATGATCATCGACTTGGTTTCCGGGTCGGCGAGGAAAAGCTCGAGGATATCGATGAATTCCGTGCCCTTGACCGGGTCGCCGCCAATGCCGACAGCGGTGGTCTGGCCAAGGCCGACCTGGCTGGTCTGGAACACGGCTTCATAGGTCAGCGTGCCGGAGCGGGAAACAACGCCGACCGAGCCCTTCTTGAAGATCGAGCCCGGCATGATGCCGATCTTGCACTCTTCAGGCGTCAGAACACCCGGGCAATTGGGGCCGAGCAGGCGGGATTTGGAGCCTTCGAGCCGCGCCTTGACCTGAACCATGTCGAGCACCGGAATGCCCTCGGTGATGCAGACGATGAAGGGGATTTCCGCCTCGATCGCTTCGATGATCGCGGCGCCAGCCCCTGAAGGCGGCACATAGATCACCGAGGCATCGGCCTTGGTGGCGTCGCGAGCTTCGGCCACAGTGGCGAAGATCGGCAAGCTTGCCGCGCCCTCAACGCCGGACGACCAGGTCTCGCCACCCTTTTTCGGGTGCACGCCGCCAACCATCTTGGTGCCGTAATAGGCCAAAGCCTGTTCGGTGTGGAAAGTGCCGGTCTTGCCGGTCAGGCCCTGGACGATAATCCGGGTGTCTTTATTGACGAGGATCGACATCTAATTGGCCTCCTTCACGGCGGCGACAATTTTCTGGGCCGCGTCGTCGAGATCGTCCGCAGCGATCACATTGAGACCGGATTCATTGATGATTTTCTTGCCGAGCGCGACATTCGTGCCCTCGAGGCGCACGACGAGCGGCACTTGCAGGCCGACTTCCTTCACCGCGGCGACGACGCCCTCGGCGATGACGTCACAGCGCATGATGCCGCCGAAGATATTGACCAGAATGCCTTTGACGTTGGGATCAGCGGTGATGATCTTGAAGGCCGCCGTGACTTTCTCGGTCGTGGCACCGCCACCGACATCGAGGAAGTTGGCCGGCTCGGCGCCATAGAGCTTGATGATGTCCATCGTTGCCATGGCGAGGCCGGCACCATTGACCATGCAGCCGATATCGCCATCGAGGGCGACATAGGCGAGATCATGCTTGGAGGCTTCAATTTCCTTGGCGTCTTCTTCGGTCGTGTCACGCAATTCCATGATGTCGGGATGGCGGAACAGGGCGTTGCCGTCGAAGGAGACCTTGGCGTCGAGCACCCGCAAATGACCGTCTTTCATCACGATCAGCGGATTGACCTCGAGCATGCTCATGTCCTTCTCGGTGAAGGCCTTGTAGAGAATTTTCGCCAGCGAGCCCATATCGGCCTTCGCATCGCCCGTCAGCTTAAGCGCGGCAGAAATCTTGTCGGCATCGGCGTCGGTGACACCTTTGAGCGGCTCGATATCCAGCGTCTGGATCTTTTCCGGGGTCGAATGCGCGACTTCCTCGATATCCATCCCGCCTTCGGTCGAGACCACGAAAGCGACCTTGCCGGTTTCGCGATTGACCAGGATGGAGAGATAGAGTTCGCGTTCGATGTCAGCGCCGTCCTCGATGTAGAGGCGGTTGACCTGTTTGCCGGCCGGGCCGGTCTGGTGGGTCACCAGCGTATTGCCGAGCATTTCCTTCGCGTTCTTGACCACATCCTCTTTCGAGAAGGCGAGGCGAACGCCGCCCTTGGCGTCGGGGCCCAATTCCTTGAACTTGCCCTTGCCGCGCCCGCCGGCATGGATCTGGGATTTCACGACCCAGAGCGGCCCGGGCAGCTTGTCGGCGGCGGCTTTGGCCTCGTCGGCAGAGAAAATCGCAACGCCTTCGGCAACCGGTGCGCCAAAGCTTTTCAGGACGGCTTTCGCCTGATGTTCATGAATATTCATGTGTGTGGGCCTCGCGGGGGAGAGATCGACAAATAGGCCGGGTGGGACCCGCCTTATAACACCCGCCCGCCTCAGCGCAACGCCTTGGCGCGGGCCGGATTCACTCAGAGATGAACCACATGCGCCTCATCGTCCAATGATACAGGCCTGTGAACGATGTCGTTGAATTCCAGCGCTTGGTCTGGTGCCGGCATGGGTTGGTCGGGTCCGATCAGATCGCCACTGAACAGGCGCACGCCAGCGCTGACCGAAGCGCCGAGCAGGGCGGCGCTCTCGATCTGGGTCAGGAATGTGTCGGCCTTGAGGTTCTGGGCCGAGGTCACCAGCCCGAGCACAGCCTGGATGGTCGCGGTCGAGACCTCGCCATCACCGAGCCGGTGGGGGATCTCGGTCCCGAAAATGCCGATGCCGCTGCCCTCGAACCGGCGCAGATCCGAAACGCCATACGGCAGGCGCGCGATGATTTTCGCCCCGAAGGGCATCATCGAGCGAAATAATTCCTGCATTTGCGCCACCGGTGCCCCGTCGGGAATCGCATCGATCCGCAACTGGAAGTGACGCCGAATCGGCACGGGCACCGATTGCAGAATGGCAAAATAGCTCATCCGTTCGGATAGCGAGGAGATAGTGTCGTAATGTACCGGCACGATAATGCCGCAACTACCTCCTTCTGCGTGTACGTGCTGGAAGCCGCGCTGCGCCGCGACGGCGACGGAATGGTCGAGCAAGCGGTTGAGCGGCCTGGAATCGAGCACTGTAAATGTGTCACGGCCATAGGCCGGCCAGCCATTGATCACCCGCCGGGCCACGCAAAGATGGTGCGTGACAGCATTATTGCGCGCGTCCCAGCAGGGTTTGAACACGATTTCGTCCCAAGGGGTGGCGTGCGTCTTGGTAGCCGATTGGGTCCAGCGCGGCGGCGCCGGAGTGCTTACCGTTTCCGGCTCGGATTCAGCCCAGGCCGGCGGGTCTCCATCAACAGGTGCATTCGCGCGGGTAGGCGGATTTGGCTCGGCCTCCTGCGGCTGGGCTTGAGCAATGATTTCAAGAAATTCCTCAGCCGAGACGCTGCGAGATTCGCCGACGAGCTTCAGCGTTTTCAGCGTCTGGTCGCCGAGGAAGAACGCGGAGAGTTCGGTGGAAATCTCGGTGACTTTCTGCGCCGCTGCATCCCCACTCAAGGCGCTGAAGATAATCAGGAACCCGCCTTGGCAGCGGAATACGACATCGTCCGGGTCCAACCGTTTCTCGATGAAATGGGCGCTGACATCATAAATCTTGGCGCGCAAATTGAGCCAGTCCGGGCCAGCCTTTTGCTTTATTTCCTCAAGATTGAGGAATTGAAACTGGCCCATCTCGACATTCGCGCGACCCGCGAGTGCCAGTTTGAGCTTCATTTTGAGTTCGGGCTGCATTACCGGCCGGCATCCTCACAAGACTCGCCTAAAGGGAGTGAGCCGAGAATGCCGTTGGAGGTATTGAAAAACCGTAAGCCCCGCTGGGCCGAGACCTGGCGTACTGCAAGCGCAAGCGCTGCGGCCCTAGCGCAGCGTCGCCATAATCGCCCCGTCGATTGAGACGCTGCCGCCGCCGCGGACGGCCAAGTAGAAAGCCAGAGCGCCATACACCGCCGCGCTCGTCCAAGCTTGTGGAGCAATCCACCAGGCGAAAACCGCCGCAGCCAGCAACAGGACCAGACCCACCAGCCGGGTCAAAAAGCCCACCGCCAGCATGACCGCAGCCAAATGCGCGCCCCAGACGGCGATCTGGGCCAATTGTACCGGGGTCACAAAGGGTACGGCCCAAATCTGGGCGGCACTCACCGCCGACGGCACGACATCGGGCCAGTCGGCCGCATAGGCGCGGCCCCAGACCCACAGGCCGGGAATGAGTGACCAGCGCAGCGCTGCACCAACAATCCAGTCCGGCATGAAGCGTTCCGCGCGCGCTGTCGTTTCAATGTCCTGCATGCCCGCCCCCGATACCCCATGCCTTCATCGAAGGCCGTCTGGTGGCAAGCATGCCCGCCACGCCGGACGCTGGCAATCGGATGCACCTAACGCGCGAACCGTGTCCCGGCCCAATGATCGATCGAGACCCGGCCCGGCCCGTATCCAGCGACGAATACCGTCATCACAACCCACAAGGCATGGGTGCCCCACCAAGCGTCCGGATAGACGAAGAGCTGGATCACCAGTGTCATGCCGAGCAGTGCCAGAGCCGACAAGCGGGTCAGAAGACCCAGGACCAGCAGGATGGGAAAGGTGAATTCGGCCAAGGTCGCCATCCAGGCGGCCAGCTCGGTCGGGATCAGCGGCAGGGCATAATCGTTCTGGAACAGAACAAGGGTGGACGGTTTCAGGGTGAGCGGCAATTCGGGCAGGCGCAGGTGTGAGCGTTGCACCGCAAAATCATTGATCATCTCGGTGTAGTTGAACACCCCAACCGTTTGCACCTTGGTCAGAAGCGAGCGCCAGAACACGCCGGCCAAGGCCAAGCGGGCCAGCAGTTTGAGCGCATCACCGGCGAGATATTGTTGCACGAGGCCAAACAGGCGCTGATGGGCGTCATGAGCCGTTTTCAGGTGAGCTGCGATGGTCATGGTCGGGATCCTCCAAGGATTGAATTGGCGAGCGCCTCGCCGAACATGGCAGCGGCATCGTGGGCGTGGTCGATCTTCAGCGCCGCCCCGGCCGCGTCCTGCAGACTCTGCCGGTGCGCCAGAGCGACGAGGAAAGCATGATCGCCGGGCGTCAAAGCGCGATGTTGGACCTCGCCGCGATGGCGCCAGACCATGGCAAAGCTGGCTTCCGGCCTGAGCTTAATCTGGATCGGCTCGGCATCGCCGCGATTGCTGCTCCAGATCGCATAGGCCGGCCAAGCGGAGGACAACAGGCTGACAGAAGGGTGCAGGCCCGGGGCCAATAACGGCAGGGCTTCCGGTGCCAGCTGCGCGATCTGACCCGGGTCGAGAAATGGCGCATCAGCGGCGTGATGCGCCTCAAGCCAGGCCCGGTCCAAACGCGCGACATCTCCGAGATAGACCAGCTCCGCTGCCGGTGCGTAACCGTCGATGAAAGCGGCAAAGCCCTCACCATACTGGCTCATTGAGGGCTGAACCGGCGGGAAGGCCTGCCAATAGGCCTTCGCCAGCGGTGCGAAGAAATTGGCGCCGACGAGCCGGTCGACGGCCGGATAGGCGGCACGCAGGACTTCGATGACGCCGTGCACAACATTATTCCGGTAAACTGCCATGCGGCGCAGGCCCGAGGGCGTCGTCAACCAGGGCTCAATCGACGCGGTGTCGCCGCTCGTGATTGCTCCGGCAAAATCGGAATGGAAGCTGTCAGACAAGGGCGCGCCCTTCCTGCAAGGCAAGGTCGAGAACCTGTTGCGCCCGATTTCGTTCGGCCATCAATTCGCCAAAGGCGGGAATATTATTATCGCGCTCGATCAAAACCGGCCGTGGCCCGAGGCGGGCGATCACGGCTTCATAGAGGCTCCAGACCGGGTCGGCGATCGGCGCGCCATGGGTGTCGATCAGTAATTCATCGCCCATCTCCGCATCGGCCTCATGGCCGGCGAGATGGATTTCTCCGACCGCATCGGCCGGAATGGTGTTGAGCCAAGCGATGATGTCGAAGTCGAGATTATGGGCGGTGACATGCAGGTTATTGACATCGAGTAACAGACCGCAGCCGGTGCGACGCACGGTCTCGGCGAGGAAGTCGGCTTCCGGGATCTCCTCGCGCAACGGCAAATAGCGCGACGGGTTTTCGATCAGCACCTTGCGCCCCAGCGCTGTCTGCATCGCATCGACATGCTCACAGAAATGATCGAGCGCTGCGCGCGTCATCGGGGTGGGTAGAAGATCATTGAAATAGGTGCCCGAATGCACCGACCAGGCGAGATGTTCCGATATCCGTACCGGTTGATAGCGGTCAATCAGGGTCTTCCAGCGCTGCAAATGCGCCGGATCGGGTGGCTCCAGCCCGCCGAGCGACAGGCCGATCCCGTGCAGTGAAATCGGTCGCTTGGCCCGGATGGCATCAAGCCAAGCCAGGCGCGGGCCGCCGGCTGACATGTAGTTCTCGGGGTGAACCTCGAACCACAGGCCAGCCGTCTGGTCATCCAGAGCCGGGCGGAAATGCTCCGGCTTCAGGCCGAGGCCTGCTGAGGGGGGTGATTCAGGGATGGACACGCGGCCTCGCCTCACGATGCGCTGCCGGGGGGACAGCCCATGCATCGAAGTAGGGGTTACGGACGTTCGACGGCCGTAAGCGAACCATGGCCATACGGCGTCTCGATCGACTCGCAGGTGCCGGCCGGGACAGAGGTCCAGGCATTGCCCTGATAATCGACGGTCGAGGTGCCGGCGCAAGTTGTACCCGGGCCCGCCGCGCAATCGTTTTCGCCGGCCAGGGCCACGCCGTAGCAATGCTCCATAGCGGTGTCATCGGTTGCGACATTGGCATTCGCAGCAGCGGCAACGAGCGAGAGGGCAAAGGCCGAGGCGGCGAGTGTGGCAATTTTGCTGTAGGTTTTCATGTTGCGTTATCTCCAGGACAGGGACGGTCTAGGGCTGGGAACAAAAGACCCAACCGATGCCCATGAATCTATCCAGTCCTGACAGGAACACCACTCACGTCATCGCCAAGGCGCTTCACCAATCCGTTATCCCCGGCGTGATCACTCTGTAAACATGGTCACCCGGCCGGTCTGGGGCCCAAACTCGACAGTCTCATAGGTCGCGGGCTGCGGGCGTTCCGCCGGGCAGGCTTCGCGGAGTGATGCGCGGGGTGTTGCCAGCCCTTCGGCCGTGTCGGCGGTGCAGATCAGCGTGCTACTGGATGACCGGTCGCCGCGCTGGGCATACAGGACGTGATTGCCTTGCGGGAAGCCGCGATAGATCACTTCGCAGGTCCCACCGGCAATCTCATTCCAAGCGTCAAATTCGAGCCCACCATCGGTCCGCGTGTGGCCAGCGGCGGCTTGCGCCGGCCGGCTGCCATTATTGCAGACCTCCAATTCGTGTACGAAAGCGGCCATGCCGCGCGCATCGGTTGGCGCACCAGGGCACAGGGCTGCATCGCCGCCGGACAGGCCCTCACAACGCACCTGATAACCGACGCGTCCGAAATTCCGACCGCCGGGCCCACGATGATTGGTCGTCTCGACCGGCAGGCGGATGAAGGCACGGGGCTGTTTTTCCGGTGAGCAGGGCGGCGCGGTCGCCAAGGTCAGGGTGGCGGCGGCCGGGACGCAATAATCGGTTCGCGTTTCGTTGGCCGGCCAAGTCCAGCTGCCCGACATCACATGCAGGTCGAGATCATCGCCGATCACGCCGTTCAGGGCACCATTGAGACATTGGCCGGGCGCGATCAGGAACCAGGTGCGCAGCGTGCGCGCCTCCGACGGGGTCGTCCGGTAGGCCGCCGCTGCGGCGACGGCAAATCCGGTCTGGTTACAGACTTCCAGCAGCACATCGCGCGGCGCTTGCGCCTGTGCCTGCGCCGGGACAGCCAGGCTGAGACCGGCAATAAGGATCAAAATCCAAAACCGCATCGCACACTTCCCTTCCGGTCAATCCCTCGCCCCTCCGGCAAATTGCTGGCAATGGCCGGGACCGTCAACCGTATGGTGTAGCTGATCAACCGCCGAGAACGACGATGTTCATCAGGCGCCCGGGGATGAAGCTGAGCAGGCCGGGAATCATAAGCGCGCCAAAGAATAGGCCTATCGCCTGACCGCGGTGACGGCTTCGATCACCCCGGCGGGCAGCGAGGGTGAGGCGAAAAATCCCAACCAGAGTCAGCGGCACGAAGATGTGCACGAAGGAGAAATTGCCGCCATTGATCTCCCGGATGAAGATCGCACTGATCGCGGCCGACGCCATTAGCAATACAAACGTAATGCCGAGGGTGCGGTGAGGCAGGTTGCCCTTTGGGGCGAGCAGCTGGATCGAGCCAATGAGCAGGGCGCCGATGGCGCTGAAGACATGCAGTTGGATCACGAAGGGGGCAGCGGTAAAGGCGTCGATATTCATGGCGGTCTCCCGGTATGGTTGAGTTCGGTGAGGCCCAGAAGACCCATTGGCGGCGATGATTGAAGCGCGATTGCGCAAACGGGCTGATGCGCTTCGCGAAATGCGCTAGGTGTTGGTTCGCGCATCGCGAACGGCCACCATGATCCAGATCGAATCCCTCAAACGCCTGCTGCCAGCCCTGGCCACCGTCCTGGTGATTGGGAGTTTTCTGGCGATCCTTGGCCCCTATCAGACCCACCAGCTCGGCGTGCCCGGCGTCTGGTTTTACTGGGTCGGGTTGATGGCTCTGGGCTGGGCATCCAATGCGCTGGTTCAGACTTTTCTGAGCCGGCTGACCGGCGGCTGGCCACGCTTCGCCCATTATACGCTCGCCTCGCTCTTGATCTCCGTCCCGGTCACGGCCGGCGTCGTCGCAATCCAGGCCTTGGCCTCACGGCCTTTCACACTGGTCTCCCTGCCGATCGTGTTTTTCTTTGTTTGGGTGATTTCAGCGGCTGTTACGACGCTGGGCTGGCTGTTGGAGCGACGCAACCCCATGCCGGACACGCCGGCCGTGGGCCGCGCCCTGCTCGACAAACTACCGCCACGCCTGCAGCGCGCGCCCCTGCTGGCACTGCAGTCGGAAGACCATTATCTGCGTGTCCATACCGGCGCCGGCGATGCTCTGATCCTGATGCGGTTGAGCGATGCAATCGCCGCCGTCACCGCACTCGACGGGCGCCAGACGCACCGCTCCTGGTGGGTCGCACGTCAGGCCATCGACACAATTGCGCGCGGTGATGGCCGCGCCACTTTGACTTTGAGCAATGGCGTCGAAGCCCCGGTCAGCCGCAGCCATGCGTCGCATCTGCGCGAGGCTGGCTGGTATTGACCCGGGCTCGCGCCTCGGCTCACACTCGCCTCATCATGCTTCAGCCCGCAGGACACCCACACCGATGAAACCGACCATCGACTTCACGCTCAATCCCGATCTCGATGTCGCGAACTTTGCCCGGCTCTACGCGCAACACGGTTTGGTCCAGATCCCGGATATTCTGACCGAAGAGGCCGCGAGTGCCGTTCATGACATGCTGGCCCGGCAAATTGCCTGGCGGCTCGCCTTTACGGCGCCCAAAGACGGACAGGTCGCCAATTACGGTTCGGTGGTGTGTCTCGACCAGGCGGAGCTGCAGGCGCTTGGCCGCGAGGGTGTACAGCGGATGTTGGCCGGTGTGATGGATCTGGCGCGCGAGAATATCGGCTTCCTGTATTCGTCCTACCCGATGATCCAAGCCTACACCGAGGGCTGGGATCCAGGCCATCCAATTCACAAGCTGACCGAATTCATGAACTCGCCGGCCTTTCTCGATTTCGGACGCCAGGTGATCGGTGCCGCAGCGGTGACCAAGGCCGATTGCCAAGCGACGCTCTATTCGCGGGGGCATTTTCTGACGCGCCACCGCGATGACGGCATGAATAATGAGCGCCGCGCCGCCTACACGTTCGGCTTCACCCGGAACTGGCAGACGGATTGGGGTGGCTTGCTGATGTTTCTCGACGACAAACAGGATGTCGAGCGTGCCCTGATGCCGCGCTTCAACATGCTGTCCCTGTTCGACGGCAGCAAAATCCACTCGGTGAGCCCGATTTCACCCTTCGCCGGTGCCGGCCGCTATCAGATCACCGGCTGGCTGCGCGATGACGAGCCCGCCTTTTTCAGCTGAGCGGTCCACGCGACCGCCTCTTGCTGCGATCGGCGATCTCTAGGCGATGCCTGCGATGACGCGTTTGCGATTGTCTTTCCAATCGCCCGCGCTCTGACCCCAAACATCGGCCATGATCGTAAAGCCGGGCACTTGGACCTCGCGTCCCATATGCACCGATCCGAGCCGGCCGGCGACGCGCTGGCTGCCGAGATTATCGGCATGAATGAGGTGAATAGCGCTGTCCCAACCGAGCGTGTCGAACACATGGTCCATGCACGCCGCCCCGGCCTCGGTCGCATAACCCTTGCCCCAGCTGGCCCGATTGAGCGACCAACCGATTTCCGGCTGTGGCCAGCCGTGGGGATACCAGGGACCGATCCGCCCCAGCCATTGCCCGCTGGCCTTTTCGATCACCGAGAAGAAGCCATAGCCACGCAATTGCCAGTGGCCGACAATCCCGCACAAACCGCGCCAGGCCAGCGGCGGTTCTTGCACGCCGCCGATAAACCGGGTCGTGACCTCGTCGGCCATCAGTTCGCAGAGCGGTTCAAAGTCTTCCATTTGCGGCGCGCGCAGCAAGAGTCGTTCGGTTTCGAGGACTGGTGTTTTCATGCCTCGAAAGCGACACCACGCTGCCACAAAGGTCAAGTAGAACCAGACAGATGATGCACATCCAGCCTGCAGGGCTGAAGCCACTCGGACTTCGTCGGGCTCTGGCGTGACGATTGCAAGGATGACGATACGAACTGGGTTTGGAGAACACCTGCCGCCATGGACGCCAAGAATCGTCCCGGAGTGATACGCCTGCTGATCTACATGCTCGTCGCGGCGAGTGCGTCGGGCGGCTTTGCAGGCTGGGTGCAGTCGAGCGAAGCAGCCCTGTGGGCTGCGAGCCTGACGATTCCTGACTGGACTCCGACCGGCATGGTCCCGAACCTGATTTCGATCCTGGTGATGCAGTTGATGGCGATCAGCCTGTGGCTCACCGAGCGCGGTGACGGCAGTTGGCTTCGTTTTGTTGCGGCGATTTTGACACTGGGTCTGGTGGCTGGCCTGGCCCTGCAGCTTTGCATCACCTTCGGCGGCCGTGATGTCAGCGCCGGCTTCCTCGCAGCGCTTGCGGTGTGGCTGTATGCGCTGCTGACGGTTGCGATTGTCGGGCGTCAGTCCCGGCCGGCTGGCTTGCTGCTATGGCCACTCTTCGCCTGGATCACCTTTGGGGTGGCAGTCAGCTTTGAAGTGATGCGGTTGAACGATACTTCGTCATTTGTCGGCGGTCTTTGAAACCAACACTGGATTTGCACACAAGAACGGCCGCCGGATCGCTCCGGCGGCCGTCTTTGAATCAGGTGTTTATCAGGGTCAGACCAGAGACGGATCGAGCGCCTTGCAGGCTGCGACCAGGCCTTTGACCGAGTCGACCGAGACGTCGAACATCGCCTGTTCTTCAGCATTGAGCTGGATCTCGACCACTTTCTCAACACCACCGGCACCAATCACGACCGGCACGCCGACATACATGTCATCCTGTCCAAACTGGCCTGTCAGGTGTGCGGCGCAAGGCAGGACGCGTTTCTTGTCGCGCAAGTAAGCGGTCGCCATCTCGATCGCGCTTTCAGCCGGTGCATAGAAAGCCGAGCCGGTGCCGAGCAGGGCAACGATCTCGCCGCCGCCGCCGCGCGTGCGCTTGACGATTTCTTCCATCTTCGCATCAGTCGACCAGCCCATGGCAATCAGGTCGGGAACCGGGATGCCGGCGACCGTCGAATAGCGCAGCAGCGGCACCATGGTATCGCCATGGCCGCCCATCACGAAGGCGGTGACATCTTCGACCGAAACCGCAAATTCCTCAGCGAGGAAATGACGGAAGCGGGCGCTGTCGAGCACGCCGGCCATGCCGACGACCTTGTTGTGCGGCAGGCCGGAGAATTGGCGCAACGCCCAGACCATCGCGTCGAGCGGGTTGGTGATGCAGATCACGAAGGCATTCGGGGCGTGCTTGGCAATGCCTTCGCCGACCGCCTTCATGACTTTCAGATTGATGCCGAGCAGATCGTCGCGGCTCATGCCTGGCTTGCGCGGTACGCCGGCGGTGACGATGCAGACATCAGCGCCCGCGATCGCGGCGTAATCATCGGCGCCAGCCAACTTGCTGTCTTTGCCGAAAACCGGGCTGGCTTCAGCGATGTCGAGGGCCTTGCCCTTGGCGACACCGGCAGCAATGTCGAATAGCACGACATCGCCGAGTTCTTCACGTGCGGCGATATGGGCCAAAGTGCCACCGATCATACCGGATCCGATGAGCGCAATCTTGTTACGGGCCATGGGGAGAGCTCCTCTTGAGGGAAATGAATTGCTGGCTGGCGGTCTAGCGCCGCGCGCGTCTGCGGGCAAGGGTGCTCAATCGTCACGCCTCTTCGAGCAGGCAGAAAACAGCCCGGCGTCTAAGCGGCTTGGACGATAGCGGTGAGGATCATCAACATACCCACCACGCCGCCGGTAAAGGCGATTGTGCGCAGGATGGGAACGCCCAGCCAGTAGAGCGGCATATAGAACACCCGGCTGATCACAAAGATTTGTGCGCCAAGGACGGTCATGGCGGTGTGAACATCGGCGAGTTGCGCGACCATGATCACCGGCACGAACATGACTAGGCTTTCGACCTGATTACGCACGGCGCGTTCGCCGCGACCCGCCAGCGTCGATGGTTGTCCGTAATCATCGCGGGGTCCGAGTTGCCGGGCCGATCCATTATCCGCCGTCCCGACCACGGCCTGAAACCCAATACCCGCTACCAATATCCCGACCGAGGCCAGCACCATCCATAATTCCATGACCATCACTGGACCCTCACTGGAAACATCAAAACGCTCACTGGAGCCGGGATCGGCGCGCCGGAGCGCGCCGCCAGACCTCAATCGCCCAGATAATGCAACATGGATGCATTGCGTATCCGGTCGCCACCGACTTCCATCCCACCGGTGAAGGCTGGCGGACCACTCGGATCGCCGAGGCGGTCGAGATGGATCATGCCGGAAATCATCACGTCACCGAGGACTTCATCGCTGCCGTTGAAGTCGAAGCGGCCGCTCTCGATTACGAAACTGGAGGCCCGCACCCGCCGCGAATTGCTGGCATATTCCTGGCCCATTTCATTGGTCAGATATTCGCTGCTCGTGTCCCAGAACTCGACCCAGACCGGGACCTCATCCGGCATTTCCCCACCCGCGGCAAATTCATCAAACATCATCGGATCGCCGATGAAGACATGGTTCAGGGACCAGCCGTTGAACACGACGCCATCTGTCGGGATGTAATAGCCGAACACATCCAATCCGGCTTCATAGACATAGGCATCCGCTGACGCGGCCACTGAACTACCGGCGTTCTGGCTGTCGACGACAGCCGGTGCCGCTGCGCCGGGATTGGTCGTTTGTTCAGCCGGCGAACAGGCCGTAAGCAGCACGGCGCCACAGACCCCAACCGCGATAGTCAAAGACGTCTTCATGATAATCTCCCCTTCAAGCTGGCCAAACCCTGCCACGGCTCCGGGCAGATCGAAAGCCAAAATTCGCCTCGAAGGGGAGGTCTGATTGGCGCGACATGGCGTGGCATCCAGGACCGGGAGCACGTTTCCTCGACTGCCGCCATCTCCCGGACGGCTGCTCAATCCGTCCCGTCCAAGAAGAACGCGTCTTCGACACTGACCTGAAGCGCAGCCGCCAGCCTGAGCGCGAGCACGGTTGAGGGAATGAAAACCCGGTTCTCAACCGTATTGATGGTCTTACGGGTCACGCCAGCGCGTGCGGCCAGCTCGGCCTGGGTGAGGCCGTGCCGGGCCCGCAATTCCTTGAGATTATTGCCGAGCGGCGCCGGGCTGGTCATCAGTCCTGCCCGACTGGGTCACGTCCGAGCAGGACCAGTGAGACCATCGGCGTAAAGACGCCAGTGATCAGGATGAAGCGGATCGCAATCGTGGCCTCGAAATCGATAAAAGTGGCCACAGCGAGCAAGAGAGCGGCTGCCGCGAGCATGCCGACAAAGCCATACATGATCGCAAGCGCCCGGTTGCGCAGGAATAATTCGTCCCGCATCACCAGCCCGGCGCCGGCCTTTTTTACCTTGTGGTGAAAATTGAGGAGGAAGAGCATTGATCCGGCCCAGGCCACGGCGCCGATGATCAGGGCCAGTTGCAGCGGAAACACGGCGGCAGGGGTGAGGCCGGATTCGCCATCAATCATATCCACCCCCAGTGTCGCGCCCTGCCAGATCAGGAAGGAGATCGCCGCCGAAACCAGAACCCGGTTTCGTTGCCGCTCCAGTTTTTCAATCTTGTCCATATCGTACTCCTTGAGATCAATCATATCAGAAATGTACCCTACAGGTTACATGATGATACGTCAAGGTTACACATCAAGCGCGCTTGATGGCCATAAGAATGCCGTCGCCAATGGTGGTGAAGGCCATATCGACACGGGCATCGTCCCGGATTTTGTCGGCCAAGGCCTTGAGCGCGGCAGTGTCAGCGTCGGCTGCGCAACGGTCCGGATCGGCAACACTGCCCGACCACAAGACATTGTCGAACAGGACCAGGCCGCCAGGGCGCAAGAGCAGCAGCGCCGCCTCGTAATAGGCGTCATATCCGGTTTTGTCGGCGTCGATAAAAACCATATCGACGCGGCCGGCGATCTCGCCAACCAGCTTGGTGAGGGTTTCTCGCGCATCGCCAATTCGGAGTTCGATCTGATCGTCGATCCCGGCCTCGCGCCAGTAGGACCGGGCGCGGCCGGTATAGTCGTCGGAGATATCGCAGCCATAGAGCCGCGCCACCGGCCCGTGGATACCGCGCATCGCCAACATGGTCGCCAGCGCCGAATAACCCGTGAAGACGCCGATCTCGACAGCTGTTCGTGCCTGAACCAACCGTGCGCACAATTGCAGGAAGGCGCCCTGCTCCGGGCTGATCTGCATCACCGCGACATCGCCCATCGCATCGGTTTCAAGCCGGCATCTCTGCTGGGCCGGGGTCTCGGCCCGGTTGGCGTCGCGGACATAGGCGGTGAGACGGGCATCAAGCCCAAAGGAAGATGACATGCGTGGCCTCCGTACAAGGAATGATCCGATCAGCTGGCCGGCCCAGTGTCGTGGAGTTGCCAGCGCGCGGCAAGATAGTCATGGCTGCGCATTTCGATCAGGCGCGAGGCAGTGCGTTCGAATTCAAACGCGCCATCGCCCTGCGGGTAAAGTTCTGCCGGCTCGGCATCAGCGCTCATCACCAGCTTGGCCTTCGCCTCGTACAGCGCATCGAT
Organism: uncultured Maricaulis sp.; assembly: GCF_963975345.1. Taxonomy (NCBI): domain Bacteria; kingdom Pseudomonadati; phylum Pseudomonadota; class Alphaproteobacteria; order Maricaulales; family Maricaulaceae; genus Maricaulis; species uncultured Maricaulis sp. Next base: position 36,377 of record NZ_CAXBGE010000006.1, read on the forward strand.
CAGGGTCACGAAACGTTTGGCCTCATTTCGCTTGTCGCTCTGCAGCACCGGCACGCCATCAAGTAGAATGGTGTGAAACCGCGCTGCAATGGCGAGATAATCGGCAGCTCCCAGAGCCCGGGTACACAATTCGGCAAAGCTGAAGCGGGCGACGCCGGCGACTTCGCGCTCAACCGGCAGCTTGCGGCCCAACACTTCGATTACGCAGCGCTGCGGCACGGCGCCATGTGTCAGTCTCGCCCAAGCGGCGTCCATCGCGTTTTCTGCATCGGGGCCCAGCGGTGTGTAATAAACCGGCGCCGCCTCAAGCTGACGCAGGCGATGATCGATACCGCCATTGAGCTCGACCAGATCGAGACGCGACTTCAACTCGTCGATGAAAGGCAGGAAAAGCTGGCGGTTGAGGCCGTCGAGATAAAGCTCATCGGGATGACGGTTCGAGGTGGCAACGACCACCACGCCCTCGGCGAACAAATGGTCGAACAGGCGCCCGAGGATCATTGCATCGGCAATATCGCTGACCTGGAATTCGTCAAATGCCAGCAACCGCGCCTCATGGGCCAGCGCCCGCGCCACCGGCGGAATTGGGTCATCGCCGGCCTGTCTGACATATTCGGAACGGCGCTTGCGGTCCGCGTCGCTGAGCCCGCGCCATTCGCCGATCCGGGCATGCACATCCTGCATGAATTCAAGAAAATGCGCCCGGCGCTTGGCATTCACCGGCGCGGATTCGATGAAGAAATCCATCAGCATCGACTTGCCGCGCCCGACGCCGCCCCAGAGATAGAGGCCGCGTGGCGAAGGTTTGATCTTACCGAACAGCGTCTTTGCGCCCGGCTTCCAGTCCTGCAGGCGCGTGGACAAATCGGTCAGCGCCAGCGCGGCCCGTTTCTGGTCCGCATCCGCCGACAGCACCCCGGAGTCAACCCGCTCCTGCCACAATGAAATCGGCGTTGTCATGGGTTTAGCGTAATGGGCAGCGCTTATCGCCACGTCAATGGGATGACGCGGTTCGGGCCGGCACTCCGGCCTTCACCTTCAAGCCTTCGAGCCAGTCAACGATGTCCTCGACCCGTTCGTTGATATTGCCGCCACCCGACCGATGTTCGCTGAGTACCCGCATCCCGGTTACATCGGCTTGGAATTTGCGCGCCAAGCGTTCGGGCGATTTGTCATCGTCGACCTCACCCGCAGCGATCGCCTTGGCAAAGGCCTGGGTGAAAGCTTGCTCGAAGCCCTTCAACAATGTTTCGGCGCCTTCGCGCATTGCACCCTGATCCGCTGGCATTTCCAGCACAGTTTTGACGGCCATGCAGGCCCGAGCTGGCAGGTCCCGATCGTGTTGGGTCGCCATATCGCGCACATAGGCGATCAAACCGTCAACACTGGACGCGTGGGCGTCCATCACCTGAACATAATCGGCCTTCGCCGCGCGGCCGTAATCGTTCAACGCCTCGCAGAACAGGGCCTCCTTGCTGGTGAAGGCTGCGTAGATACTGCCGGGGCGCATATTCAGTGCCTGTTCGAGATCTTTCAGAGACGTGTTGTGGAAACCCTTCGACCAGAACAGGTCGAGCGCCTTCCTGAGACTTTCCTCTCGCGATTGGTTTGCCGGACGCGCCATGTCTGCCTCTTGATACAAGTGGGCACCTTATAGGGAATGCCGTCGGATAATCAATTTTTGAGTGATCACTAAAGTTTGATTTGAGCGATCACTCAAAATGGATCACAACCCGCTTGTCCGCCAACGAGGGCGGTTTGAAACAATCACCGCAAGGATATCCGAGATGACCGAATTCACTGTGCACACAGCCGAGACCGCGCCGGAGGGCAGCCGCAAATCCCTCAATGACAGCAAGGCAGCCTTCGGCTTCGTCCCCGGCCTGCACGCCGTCATGGCCGAGTCGCCGCAATTGCTGGCGAGCTACAAGGCCGTGCATGAGGCCTTCGCCAGCACGAGTTTCAATGCCGACGAACTGACCGTTGTCTGGCAGACGATCAATGTCGAACACGCCTGTCATTATTGCGTCCCGGCGCATACCGGCATCGCCTACAGCATGAAGGTCGATGCGGCGATTTCAGACGCGCTGCGCAATGAAACCCCGCTGCCAACCGCCCGGCTCGAAGCCCTGCGCACCTTCACCTTGGCCATGGTGCGTCAGCGCGGCGAAGTGACCGACCCACAGCTCGAAGCCTTCTTCGCTGCCGGTTATACACGCCAGAATGTGTTCGAAGTCATTCTCGGCGTGGCTCAAAAGGTGATGAGCAATTACACCAATCACATCGCGCAAACGCCTGTCGATGCGCCCTTCACCAAATTCGCGTGGCAGAAAGGCGACAAGGTCGCCGCCGAATAGGCTGCGTCCGGTATATGCGTTCAGGGGCGGTCAGTTGGCTGCCCCTGACGCAGACGCCTAGCCCTGTGGCCACAAGCGAATCACGGCCGCCGCCAAGGCCACGACAGTCGCGATACAGGCGATGGCCAGCCAGACCGGTTTCTCCACCTCACGCATGGACCGCCTCCAGGGCTGCGCGCATGGCGTTTGGCAGGGGCGCGGGGCGGCGGGTTTCGCGGTCGACATAGACGTGGACGAAATGGCCTTGGGCGGCGGCCTCGGCCTCGCCTGGTTTGAACAGGGAAATCTCGTAACGCACGGAAGAACGGCCGATTTTCGCGATCCGTAGACCGCCCTCGATCACGTCGGGATAGGCGAGCGGCGCGAAATAATTGCAGCCGGTTTCGACCACCAGGCCGATGATAGCGCCTTGATGAATGTCGAGTCCGGCTTCCTCGATCAGGAATGAATTTACCAGCGTGTCGAAGAAACCGTAATAGGCGGCGTTATTGATGTGGCCGTAAATATCATTGTCGGCCCAACGGGTTGGCAGGTCGCGCCAGCGACTATAGGCGGCGCGCGGCCGCGTCTCGATCACAGCACTGCCTCGTAACAGGCGTGGGCGTCGTCCAGCGTCATTTCGCGGGGATTATTGACCAGAAGCCGGGTGACCAGCATGGCTTCTTCGGCCAAGCGGGGCAGATCATTATGACTGACACCGAGCTGGGAGAGCCGGGTCTCTATCCCGACCGATTGGGCGATGCGTTCCATCTCTTCAACCAGGCCTTGGGTCGAGGCGTGCAGACCGATATGGCTGGCAAGCTCGGCATAAAGCGGCTCGGCGGCGGGCGCGTTGAAGCGCAGAACCGGTGGCAACATCAGCGAGTTGGACAGGCCGTGTGGCACGTGAAACACGCCCCCCAACGGATAGGCCAGCGCATGTACAGCACCGACCGGCGCATTGGCGAAAGCCTGTCCGGCCAATAGTGCGCCGAGCAACATATCCTCGCGTGCTTGGGTGTCGCGGCCATCGGTGCAGGCGCGCTCAATGGCGCCGTGGAGCTTCCTGAGACCGGCCAGGGCAAGGGCATCGGAGACGGGATTTTTCTGGAGCCGTGTCGTATAGGCCTCGATCGCGTGGACCATGGCGTCGATGCCGGTTGCCGCGGTGGTGGCGCGCGGCAGGCCATAGGTCAGTTCGGCGTCGAGGACTGCGAGATCGCCATACAGGACAGGCGAATTGACGCCCATTTTCGACGTTTCACCAACGGTCACGACCGAGATTGGGGTCACTTCCGACCCGGTTCCCGCCGTTGTGGGTATGAGAATCAGCGGCAGGCGCGGACCCCTGGCGTTATTGACGCCATACATGGCTGTTAGGCTCTCGCCCGACCCGCATAACACTGCCACTAACTTGCTGCAGTCCATCGAACTGCCGCCACCAAAGCCTATGATGACTTCCGCACCGAAGGTGCGCGCTGCATCGGCGGCGGCCAGCGCCACGGCCTCGGGTGGATCGGCGACCACCTGATCGAAAATCGAAACCGTCAGACCGGACGCTTCCAGTGCCGTCACCGCACCCTCGATCAGGCCAGCGGCGCGGACACCGGGATCGGTGACGAGGAAAATGCGGCGGCGCTCGCCGATCAGCGGTGCCGCGAGCTCGGCGAGGCGGGCAGCGGACCCGGCTCCGATATGGATATGCGGCACGGTGCGGAAATCAAATAACGACATGGATTCCTCAAATTCCGTTCGCCTGTCACGCGAATAGCCAGTATCGTCATCCTCGCCGGGTTGGAGGGTCAAGGCAAGCGCTGCACCTACCGGCCAGGCGGGGATTTGATCGATCGTGCCGGACAAAAATGGGGAGGGCGTCATGGGAATTGCGTATCACTACCTCGCCAACGGCAAGACCCTTGTCGCAACCGCCACCGGCCGGATTACCCCGGCCGATAATGATCGCTCCAACCATCACATCAAAGCCGAGCTGGAACGCCATCCCGGGCTCAAACTTATGGTCGATATGCGCGCGGCGGAGGTGGCGGCGACCCCAGTGGCGATGATCGCCATGATGGACGCGTTTTTTACCCTGGTCGGACATCAAATGCCGATCGCGATCATTACCGCAGGCCTGCCAGACGACCCCAATGCCATGCTCGTCCAGACCAAGGCCTTCATCGCCGGCGCGAGAACGCAGGTCTTTGAGCGTGAGGACGCCGCCATTGCTTGGTTGGATCGACAATGAGGTCGAAAATCTGTGTCAAAACGGCTCAGGTGCAAAGCAGCAAATCCCCACGACAGGTAGACGATAATCATCAAGAAATACTGGTCTGCCCGGTGGGTGCGCCTTAGCCTTCCGTTCAATCAATCAAAACAAGCTGAGTGTGGATATGTGCGTATGCCAGTAAAAGTCAGCTTCATCGAAAATGAGTCGATCATCGTCATCGAGAGCAGCGGTCAGCTGCTGCGGCGCGAGGCCGGCTGGGGTGCCGAACGGGTTGGCGAAATCCTCCGGCAACATGCCGTCACCGGAATTCTTGCCGATTCCACCCTGGTCCAGGAACAAGAGTCTGCGGCCTTGTCGGGCGAGATGATTTCCGGATTTATTCAGGCCATCGAAGCCGATCTTGCGATCGCCTATATCCGGCCGACCTGCTGGAGCGAAGCCTATGGCGAGCGGGTCAGGGCGACCATCGAAGACGCGCCAATGAACTGCCGGGTGTTCGATGATGTCGATGCCGGTCGTGCGTGGCTGCGCGAGGCGGCGACCAGCAGGGTCTCCCCGGCCTGAGCCGTGTGGGCACTTCTGCCCGTCAATCGACCGGGCAGAAGCGCACCATGCAGCGATGGTCGTTCGGCCCCGCGGGGCGCGAACACCGTTTCTAGTTCATCGTTGGAATAACAAAGGCCTGGTCGCCGATATCACCGGTTGGCCAGCGCTGGGTCACCGTCTTGATCTTGGTGAAGAAGCGGATGCCGTCGGTGCCGTACTGATTGGTGTCGGTAAAAGCAGAGCGCTTCCAGCCGCCGAAGGAATGATAGGCAACGGGAACCGGGATCGGCACATTGATGCCGACCATGCCGACATTGACCTTGGCGGCAAATTCGCGCGCCGCCAGGCCGTTGCGGGTGAAGATGGCAACGCCATTGCCATACTGGTGATTGCTCGGCAGGGCCGCAGCTTCCTCCAGATTATCGGCGCGGACGACCTGCAGGACGGGACCAAAAATCTCTTCCTGATAGGACACCATCTCCGGTTTGACATGGTCAAACAGCGTCGGGCCGATGAAGAAACCCTTCTCATGACCCTGCAGCTGGAAGCCGCGGCCATCGAGCAGAAGCTCGGCGCCCTCATCAACACCCATCTGGATGTATTTCTCGATATTGGCGCGGTGTGCGGCCGAGACGACCGGGCCGTAATGGGCGGTGTCATCGGTCGAGATGCCAATGCGCAGATTGACGGCTTCCTTGCGGATACGGGCGACAAATTCGTCGGCGGTTTTCTTGCCAACGGGTACAGCCACCGGCAGCGCCATGCAGCGTTCGCCGGCCGAACCATAGGCGGCGCCGAGGAAATCATTCACGACCTGGTCCATATCGGCGTCGGGCATGATGATGCCGTGGTTCTTGGCCCCGCCCATCGCCTGGAAGCGCTTGCCGTGCTTGGTGCAGCCTTGCGCAATATAATGGGCGATATTCGACGAGCCGACAAAGCTGACCGCTTTGATGTCGTCATGCTCAATCAGGGCGTCGACGGCGGTTTTGTCACCATGCACCACCTGCAGAACGCCTTCAGGCAGGCCGGCTTCCAGCATGATCTCGGCCAGACGCATCGGCACGGACGGATCCTTCTCCGACGGCTTCATAATCATTGCATTGCCGGTCGACAGAGCCATGCCCATGAACCACATCGGAATCATCGCCGGGAAATTGAACGGTGTGATGCCGGCGACGACGCCGAGCGGCTGGCGCATGGAATAGACGTCGATGCCAGGCCCGGCGCTCTCGGTGTATTCGCCCTTCATCAGGTGCGGCACGCCGCAGGCGAACTCGATGACTTCCAAGCCGCGCATCAGATCACCCTTGGAGTCGGCAATCACCTTGCCGTGCTCGGAGGACAAGAGATGAGCCAGTTCGTCCATCCGCTCCTCGACCAGCATTTTATAGGTCATCAGCACACGGGCGCGGCGCTGCGGATTGGTGGCGGCCCAGATGGCCTGACCTTTCTTGGCGCCGGCGATGGCGTCGGCCACTTCCTCGCGAGTCGCGAACGGGACCCGGGCCTGAACTTCGCCGGTATTGGGATTGAAGATATCGCCAAATTTTCCGGACTTTCCCTTGCAGGCCTTGCCGTCAATGAAGTGGTGGATTTCACGCGTCATGTGACTCGCTCCCGATAAAGCTTGATGATGGCTGCGGGTGTCGCGCCATGCCATTGCGGCTGGCTTAATACGCTGACCCGACCGTGTCGAGACGGGAACCTGCACCTCGTCGCGACCTTCAGTCGCGGCTGGACCCGCTTGGTACAGACCGCAATCGCGTTTACGCACGGTGTGTCAAAGGATGGAGTCCATGATGCAGTATAAAGTCGGCCAGGCTTGGAGCGTTCGCGATAGCAGTGAGCCTGAGGCCCGTGTTGTGATCGGGCGGATCGAAGCCGCCGCCGAGCTCGACGGCAAGATCGTCTTCCACTGCACGATTTTCAATGCCGCCACGGTCGATATGGGTGAAGGTCCCGAATTGCTGGTGTTTGGACACATCCCCTTCACCCGCGATGCCTTTGCCGCTTCGGCCCTGGAACTGCTCGAAGACAAGGCCGACACGGCTGAAGCCTTCGACGAGGGCTATTATCAGTGGGCAGAAGCGCTCGGCGGCGCCTTTGACGTGCCGATCGCGCAGGCGATCAATGACGCTCTGCAGGCCGCGCGGGACTAAATCTTTCCAGCACCCGTTCGGCCCGAGCTGGTGAGGGCGATTTCGCTGAAAACGAGATCACCTCGCTGACCTATAGCCTGCCGTTCTAGGGCGGTTTTGGACGGTTGATGTGTCAACATCCGGGCGTTTACGCGCCCGGGTGCTTGCATTTTGTCGGCTTGCGACGGATTCTCCGCCTCAACGCGTACCTTGTCTGTCGCTCGCACCGTATCGGAGTCCCAACCGAATGGCCCGCTTTTCCGTTCTCGCCCCCGCCGCATTGCTTCTGCTCACCGCCTGTGCCTCACCGGGCGGGCCCTCGCCCCAAGGGCATGGCGGCATGTTTGGGGGCCGCGGTGCGGGTGACTTCAACACGGCGGTCAGTCTCGTCGATCAGGGCCAGTACGAACAGGCATTGCCGATTTTGCGCTGTGTCGCTGGCCAAGGCACCGGGTTCGAAATCGCCCAGTATCTCGCCGGCTATAGCGCCCTGCGCCTCTCAACCGAGGACGCCACCCCCGACATCATGCGCGACGATTTGCGGGTTGAAGGCCTCGACCGGCTGACCTCGGCCGCCCAAGCCGGTTGGCCGACGGCCCAGGCTGAGCTGGCGACGCGATTTGCGTCAATCAACAGCGAAGACGCACCGGTCCAAGCCGCATATTGGGCCGAAGTCTATCGCCATAATGCGCGCGACCAGACCTATGGTCTCGACCGGTTGGATAACAGGGTTGAAGCGCAAATTGCCGGGCGGATCGATGCGACCCAGACGGCGCAAATCGAACGCCTCGCGGCCGAGTTTGTGGTCCAGCCGCTGACAGCAATTCCGGTAACGCCCGCCTGCGCGCCACATCTCGGCTCGCGAGGCTTCGGGCCGAGGCGGAGCGCTCAGCAACCCGATAGCGGCGGCAGGGGGGGACGCGGATCAACATCCGGTGGCCCACGCGGGGGTCGCGATACAGAGCGGCCTGACCTCTGATCTCAGCGGCTGCGGCGGGCCAAATGCTGGGTCCGATTGCCGGCACGCCATCCGAACAGCGTGCGCATTGCGCCTGCGATCAGGCCTGGCTTCAAGCCACGCGGCGCCCGTCTCGGATCGCCGGCCGCCGACAGCCGGGTCCGGGTCTCAGCTTCGTCATAGACGCTGGTCTTGCGAAAGACCGCCACATCGCCAGCGATCATTTCCTGCAGGCTCCAGCCTTCATCCGAGATCAGCGCGTCAGCCAAGCGGGCCGGCGAACCACGCCCGGTGCCCATCAGGATCAGCACGCCGCCCAGCTTCAGCCGACTAGCGATCAGGCGCCAATTGCCGGCCATGGTCGGGAAGCCGAGATCTGTGCCGATCAGGGCGGCATCGAGCTGGGAATTGCTGGCCGCGTTCGACTGGCTGCGCAGGCGATCAAACTTGATGTTGCGCCGCTCGCACTGGGTCTGCAGCGCGTCGATGGCGGCGATCGGTGCGATCACTTCATGGAAAGCGCCGCGTTGCAGGAAGACCGTGCCCAGATCAGAAGCGCCGATTTGCAGCGTCCGGTCGCCCGGCTTCAGAGCAGCGGTGAGATAGTCCGCAACCAGATCATCTTCGATCCGGGCCCGTTTGGTGGCCAGCTTGCGGGTGGTACCCGAGGTCATCGCCGTTTCCATTGTCATCGCGCGTCCCATTCGTGAACAAGGTGTTAACGTTCACGAGGCACCTCGCAAGCGCCGGGCCAAAGCGTAAACGGCGCGTTAACCTTGTCGCACCTGAGAGCGAAATGAGGATTGCGCGCGAGCCCGAGCCGGGCTTTGGTGATCGGATGGAAACAGATGATTCCTTTCTGCCGGCCGCACCGAAACATGTCGTCGATGATCTGATCGAAGATCGCGCGCCACGGCTGATCAACACGCCGCTCTGGCCGATCATCAAATCGATCGGTTATCCGCTGCTGGGCTATCGCCGCGCCGTCGCCATGGTCGATGCGATCATCGCCCGCACCGGCACGGATTGCCTCGACTGGTGCTCGGATTATCTCGGACTCGATGTCGGCGTGACCGGACTGGAGCATGTGCCGGAGACCGGCGCCTGTGTGATCGTGTCCAATCATCCCGGCGGCATCGCCGATGGCGTCGCCGTCTGGGACGCGCTCAAAGCCAAGCGCCCCGACACGCTCTTCTTCGCCAATCGTGACGCCCTCAAAGTCTGTCCCGGACTGGAAGAGCGCATCATCCCGGTCGAATGGCGCGACGATGCCCGCTCGCGCACCCAGTCACGCGACATGCTCAAACGCGCCATAGAAGCCTTCAAGGCTGAACAATGCATCGTCATCTTCCCCTCCGGCCGGATGTCGGAATGGAGTTGGAGCAAGTGGCAATTGGTCGAAAAGCCCTGGCATCCGACCGCCGTCAGCCTGGCGCGAAAGTTCAAGGCGCCGATCATTCCGCTCGCGGTTCGCCAGCGCATGCCGATCCTGTATTACGCCCTCGCTCAGATCAATGAGGAGCTGAAGGACATGACGATCTTCCACGGCTTTATGGGCAAGGCCGATGCGCGCTACGCCCTCGCCTTCGGCCGCGCGATGCAGATCGGTCCCGATGACGGCAGCGATGCGGAAGCGACCGCCATGATGCGTGATATTTGCGAGCGGACCGCCTGGGGCAAGTGATCCGCACGGTTTGACGGCGCGCTCAATTGCAGACGTGCCGCATCCATCCTCCCGTCGGCAGGCATCTCAAGGGTGACACCAACACCTTGAGGCGGCCATGTCGATGCGATTTCAGACCCTATTTCTCCCCGTGCTCGGCGCTCTGAGCCTGGCCTCCACAGTCCTGGCTGAGGATCTTGACAGCCGCCTCACGGCCTGGCGCCAGGAGACCGGCGTACAAGGCGTTGCCGTCGCGATCTATGATGGGAGAAATGCGATACTGGCCGTCAGCGGCAACCGCACCGAGGGCGGCGCTGCGCTGGAGCCTGATGACAGCTTCAGCATTGCCAGCGTGTCCAAGACCTTCACCGCAGCAGCGATCCTGGTGCTCGCCGATCAAGGCCGGCTGGGCTTATCGGACTCGGCGGCGAGGCTGAGCGGCCTCGACCTGCCCGCCTCGGTCAGTGTCGATCAATTACTGCATCACGCCTCAGGCCTGCCGGAATATATGGGGGGAGCCTTGAGTTTCGAGGTCTTTCTTCGTGAGCATTCCGAGGGCCGCGAGAGCTGGCCGGTGGACCAGGTCCGCGCGTTCGCCGTCGCATCCGCGCCGGAGACGGAGCCCGCTTTCCAGTACTCCAACGCGAATTATGTTGTGCTCGGCGCCATCATCGAACGCCAAACCGGCCTGCCTCTGGCCCAGGCTCTCGATGCGCTCATCTTCCAGCCCGAAGCCCTGGCCTCAGCCCGCCTCATCCGGACCTCACAGGACGACCCGGACGCGCTCGGCCATTCGGAAGCGCTCGCTGGCATGCTGGGCTCGGCCCAGCTCGATGAGCGTCTGAACCGGGAGCTCGCAACCGCCGGTGATGCCGCCGGCGGGATTGCGATCAACGCTGCTGATCTGGCGCGCTGGGCTCATGACTATTTCAGCGGCGCCTTCGTCGCCGGTCTGGATTTCGAGCCGCCGCTGGGCGGGGAGGCCTTCGGCCTGACCGGCGATGTCATCGCCATCGGCCCGGGCAGCTATCAGGTGTCCTATGGCGACCAGATCCTGCGGCTGCATGGCGGCGACGGTCTGGGCATCACGGCGCTGGCCGCCTATGCCCCGGCGACCGGTCGCTCGATCGCCATCCTGGTCAATGACGACACAGTCCACGCGCTCGGCTTCGGTGAAGACGGATATCTGGATGCGCTCGTGCGGGATTTGTTGGCAGACTAGGCGCGTCCGTCAGACGTGCTGGTCGATCAGGATCGGATTGCCGTCAGGGTCAGTCAGCATGAAGTGAGCTGGCCCGGAGCCTGGCTCTATCAGGTCGCCAACCTCAAGGCCGGCCTGCTTCAACCGTGCCTGCAGATCGCGGACATCCTCGAATCCTGACAATTCCTCGCGGTGCTGGCCCCAGCCCGGATTGAAGGTCAGCATGTTCTTTTCGAACATGTTCTGGAACAAGCCAATGACCTTGCCGTCCTGGCGTAACACCACCCAGCCCTGATCGATATTGCCGCCGGTCTCGGCAAAGCCGAGCGCTTCGTAGAAGGCCTTCGAAACCCGGATATCCTTGACGGCCAGGCTGATCGAAAAAGCTCCAAGTGCCATGCTTCACCCTTTCATTGCACCGCCGCCGGTATGGCGAGGCGCGGGAAGACTAGCCTCTAGCTCTCGCGTTCGACCAGCATGGTCTTGATCTTGGCAATGGCCTTGGCCGGGTTGAGGCCTTTGGGGCAGACTTGGGCGCAATTCATGATCGTGTGGCAACGATAGAGCTTGAACGGATCGTCAAGCTCGTCGAGGCGTTCGCCCTTGGCTTCGTCGCGGCTGTCGGCCAGCCAGCGATAGGAATTCAGCAGGGCGGCAGGCCCGAGATATTTATCGTCATTCCACCAATAGGACGGGCAGGCGGTCGAGCAACAGGCGCACATGATGCACTCATAGGCCCCGTCGAGCTCAGCCCGTTCTGTGGGCGATTGCAGCCACTCCTTCTCCGGGGCCGGTGTGTCGGTCTGGAGATAGGGTTTGATCGCCGCGTGCTGGGCGTAGAATTGCGTCAGATCCGGGATCAGATCGCGCACCACGGCCTGGTGGGGCAGAGGCGAGATGGTGACGGTGCCGTCATACTCATCAATCCCGGCGGTGCAGGCGATGGTGTTGCGGCCACCGATATTCATCGAGCAGGAGCCGCACACGCCCTCGCGGCAGGAGCGCCGGAAAGCCAGCGTCGCGTCGACATTATTCTTGATCCACAAAATGGCATCGAGAACCATCGGCCCACAGGCGTCGAGATCAACCTTGTAAGTGTCCCAACTCGGCGGATTGCCGCTCTCCGGATCATAGCGGTAAATCTTGAAGGTCCGGACGTTCTTGGCGCCGTCAGGCTTGGGCCAAGCCTTGCCTTTGACCGGATCAGATCCGCGGGGAAGTGTTAGCTGAACCATTTTCGTCTTCCCTCAATAAACCCGGGCTTTCGGCACGATGTAGTCGATATCCTTCGACATCGTGTAGGCGTGGACGGGTCTGTAATCGATTTTCACATCGCCCTTGTCGTCGCACCAGGCGAGGGTGTGTCTCATCCAGGTTTTGTCATCGCGGTCCGGGAAATCCTCGCGGGCGTGGGCGCCACGGCTCTCTTCGCGATTGGCAGCGCCATTGACGGTGACCGCCGCTTGGGCGAGCAGATTGTCGAGCTCGAGGGTTTCCATCAGATCGGTATTCCAGATCATCGAGCGATCAGACACGCCGATATCGGCCATGTTCTTGTAGACCTGACGCATCGCCTCGATGCCCTCATTGAGGACGTCGCCGGTGCGGAAGACGGCGCAGTTATTCTGCATGCCGTGCTGCATTTGCAGCCGCAGTTTCGCGGTCGGTGTTGCGCCCGAGGCGTGGCGATATTTGTCGAGCCGATCGAGGGAATTCTGGCCCTCTTCCGGTTTGAATTCTGGCTGGGCCGCACCCGGCGTCACGGTCTCGCCAAGGCGCAGGCCCGCGGCGCGGCCGAACACCACCAGATCGATCAGCGAATTGGAGCCGAGGCGATTGGCACCATGCACCGAGACGCAGGCCGCTTCGCCGACCGCCATCAGGCCCGGCACGACCGTATCGGCATTATCGCCGACCTTGGTGAGAACCTCGCCGTGATAATTGGTCGGGATGCCGCCCATATTATAATGGACCGTCGGCAGGACCGGGATCGGGTCTTTGGTGACATCGACACCGGCAAAGATACGGGCGCTGTCGGAAATGCCGGGCAGGCGTTCATGGAGGACGGCCGGATCGAGATGGTCGAGATGCAGATAGATGTGATCCTTGTTCGGACCGACGCCGCGACCCTCGCGGATCTCCAGCGTCATCGCGCGTGAGACGACATCGCGCGAGGCCAGATCCTTGGCCGATGGCGCATAGCGCTCCATGAAGCGCTCGCCTTCGGAATTGGTCAGATAACCGCCTTCGCCGCGCGCGCCTTCGGTGATCAGGCAGCCGGCGCCGTAAATTCCGGTCGGGTGGAATTGAACGAATTCCATGTCCTGCAATGGCAGACCGGCGCGCAGCACCATCGCATTACCGTCACCGGTACAGGTGTGGGCCGAAGTCGCCGAGAAGAAGGCGCGGCCATAGCCGCCAGTCGCCAGGATCACGGTCTGGGCGTGGAAGCGGTGCAAAGTGCCGTCATCAAGCTTCCAGGCGGTGATGCCACGGCAGACACCGTCATCCATGATCAGATCGAGGGCGAAATACTCGATGAAGAATTCCGTCTCATGCCGCACGGACTGGCCGTAGAGCGTGTGCAGGATGGCGTGACCGGTGCGGTCGGCGGCGGCGCAGGTGCGCTGGACCGGACCTTCGCCGAAATTGCGGGTCATGCCGCCGAAGGCGCGCTGATAGATCTTGCCATCCTCGGTGCGCGAGAAGGGCACGCCCCAATGTTCCAGCTCGTAAACGGCGGCCGGGGCCTGGCGGCAGAGATATTCGATCGCGTCCTGGTCACCGAGCCAGTCGGAGCCCTTGACGGTGTCATACATATGCCAGCGCCAGTCATCCTCACCCATATTGCCGAGCGAGGCGGAAATCCCGCCCTGCGCCGCGACGGTGTGGGAGCGGGTCGGGAAGACCTTGCTGATGCAGGCGGTCTTCAGACCGGCTTGCGAGGCACCCAGGGCAGCGCGCAGGCCGGAGCCGCCAGCACCAACGACCACAACATCATAGGTGTGATCGATCCATTTGTAGTCGGCCATGAAGAACGTCCGTTACAGCGCGAGTTTGACAAGAGCGAACACCGTGACCAGCCACAGGCCCAGTGTCAGAAATGTATTGCCGAGCAGAAGCATCACCTTGGTGCCGGGCTTGTGAATATAGTCTTCGATCACGACCTGCAGGCCGGACCGCATATGATGGAAGCCGGCGGTCAGCGTCAGCAGGGTCACGATCGCGCCGAAGGGCGAAGCGAGCAGGGTCCGCATCGCGGACGGGTCCGGGGCGCCGGATGTTGCGAGCAGCCAGACAAAGACCGGCACGAGAAAGAAGAGCGCGACCGAGGTGGCGCGCTGGGCGATGAAATGCGCTGTGCCGTGTCCGGAAGCGCCGAGGCCGCGCACTTTGGCGGCAGGGGTTCTGTAATCCGTCATCGATCAGCTCCCAAAGCCAAGCCAGAGGGCGGCGGTCGGGATGACCGCAACCACCATGATCGCCATCGAACGGAAATTCGAACCCTTGGGGTCAAATCCCTTGCCGATGTCCCAGAACAGATGCCGCAGACCATTGAGCCAGTGAAAGCTCACTGAATAGGTCAACAGGATCAGGCCGAAGCGCGTCACCCAGGCCATCCAGCCCTCGAACAGGAAGGCAATCGAACCCTCAGCGCCGAAGGCCAGCAAGACCAGCCAGACCGCAATCGCGACCGCACCGATATAATTGCCAATGCCGGTGACCCGGTGAAGAATCGAAGATGCCATCGTCGCATGCCAGCGCCAGACCTGAAGGTGTGGTGACATCGGCCGCGGATCGGACCAGTCGGAAGCCATGAGGCACCCTTTCGAAAGCAGTGTCGGTATCGCCGAACGCAGGACGCGCATCAGCCTTGAGTCTCACCCCGCACAATAGGCCGCACATTGTCAGGGTCAACGCGGTGAGGCGCAGACCGCTGACAAGTTGCAGACATTTATGCCCGCCGGGCCTGAATTACTGAAGAACCCGCCGGCGAATGGCGGGCACGATCAGCTACGGGAATTCAGGGCCGGAGAACCCGACGCGGCTTTGCGCGCCGGACCTATACTGGCCAGGAGTCCGGTTGCGGCTCCACCCGCCAGCACGAGAAGGCCAAGCTTGAGGTCCAGATCAAACGGGAAGCTGACAACGGCTTGTGCCAGCGCCGCAGCGCCGCCGACCAGAATAATACCCGCAATACCCCCAACAGCGCCCAGCACGAGCCCTTCCATCAGCACTTGAACGAGGATATTTCCGGCACTTGCCCCGCTCATCATCATGAGGGCGATGTCGCGCTTTTTCATGTCCACTGCGGCCATGGATGCAGCGGCATATCCGGTGACGGCGACCATAATCGACACCAAGGCGATCGCGATCAACAGTCGGGCGATCAAATCGCGCTGGCGCGCCATCGCTTCCGCTGGCGCGGCCGGATCGGCATAAATGAACGGGGGCGAGTTGGTCTGCGAGGCTCCGTGCGCGCGGCGCAGCGCCCGATCCGCGTCGATCAGGGCGGCGTCCCGGTCGGTGCCGGGGGTGAGGACAATGGTCAATCGCTCGACCTCATGGGCCAGCGTCGGAAAGCTGACACTGTCCGGCGCTTCAAAATAGCGGGCGGCAGCGGCAAACGGGGTGATGACAGAATTGCGATACCGTTCGGCCAGCTGCGACCGTGGCTCGCCAAGAACGCCCGCAAGCGAGCAGCTTACCCCGTTGATCCTGAAGCTTGCGGCGTCTCCTGCCCCGTCGGGAAAGAGCATCCGGAAGGCCCCCGGTCCCAGCAAACACAGGCGCTCGGTGCCAGCCGTTTCGGCGGCCGTCAGAACGCGGCCCTGGACGACGGGCATGTCCGCCTCATAACCGAATGCTCCACTCACACCGAACACCGTGAGGGAAGTTTGTTCCCGGCCAGCCCGGACATCTGCCACGGACATCCGCCAGGCGGCGGTTGCCTCCACGCGGTCGCCCAGGACTTCGCGGAGACGGGCGATATCAGCGACCCGTGGTGGGCCAAACCGGTCTTCGATCAGGCGATTCTCACTGATGACCAGGGAGCGGGAATAGGCACCGAAAGTGAGGGCCTCCATGGCACGGGCATAGCCACTCAATACACCCGCCGTCAGCGCAACCCCGGCTGTGCCACCCGCCAGGGTCGCGATCATCAGCGCGGCGCGCATCGGACGACTGAAGGCCGACCACAGGGCCAGATGGAAAAGGGCGGCGATCCGCATCATGAACCAACCCCGGCTTTGGTCATGCTGTCGCCCGTGATGCGGCCGGCCGTCAGGGTCACGGTCCGGTCGGCCTGATCGATCACAATGGGATCGTGGCTCGCGGCAAGGATGCAGGCCCCGCTTGCGGCGGCTCGCCTGAGGTGACCGACGACCATGATTGCCGTTTCGGCATCAAGCGAAGCGGTCGGTTCATCGCAGATGACCAGCTTCGGCGAAAGGACCAGTGCGCGGGCGAGCCCGACGCGCATCCGCTCCCCGCCGGAAAGCTGACCAACGAGGCGATGCGCCTTGCCGCCAAGCTCCACATCGTCCAGCGCGGCTCTGGCAAGCTCGCGAGACGCGTCAATGGTGCGGCCGGAAAACAATCCCGGTAGCGCGACATTATCGAGCGCCGTCATGCGTTCCACCACGCCGGAGTCCTGAAGCACGTAGCCCAGCTTGCCCCGCCGCAATTGCGCGAGCTCGCGGTCACTCAGAGGCCGGGTATCGGTGCCCATGAACAGGACTCGGCCTTCGCTCGGCCGATCCAGCAACCCGGCGAGGTTCAACAAGGTCGTTTTTCCGGACGCCGATCGCCCGCGCAACACCGTGATTTCTTTCGCCACGAGGGCGAGATCGGCGCCGCTCAAAGCGGCCACGTCTTCCCGGCCGGACCGATAGACCCTGCTTACCCCGTCAACCCGGAGAATTTCAGCGTCACCAGAGTCATCTTGCATTGCCGGTTATGACCTCTTCACCCGGTTCAAGCCCGTCAATCACTTCGATATAGGTCTGGTCCTCGCCGCCGACGCGGATTTCACGGGCTTCCCAGCCCTGATCCTTGGCTACGAAAATTCGGCGTAATCCGCGGCGATGGAGCTCACCTGTCTCAAACCCACGCAAGGTGGCCCGCCTCAGCGTCGGCTCGTCGGGAAGCGCTCGGCCCGCCCTTCGCTCAAGCTCTGCTATGAGTTCCGGAGAAAACTCGGGCACATAGCCACGCGGTTCGAAATACAGCGCTTCGATGGGAATGCGCAGGACCGAGCGGGCGTCGCTGCGGACAAATTCGACCGAAGCGGTCATACCGGGCAAAAGTTCTCCCAGCCTGTTGTCAACCTCGACAATGACCTCATAGCTGACGAAGCGTCCCAAGCGAACGGGCGCGCGCCGGATGGCGCTGATCGTGCCCGCGAAGGGCCGGCCCGGATTGGCGTCCACAGTGGCGCGGACTGTCATGCCGTCCTCGATCCGGGTGATGTCGGCTTCCGGCACGCTCGCTTCAATTTGCATCCTGTCGAGATTGCTGGCGACGACGAACACGGTTGGCGAGCTCTGCAAAGCATTGACCGCCTGGCCGAGCTCGACGCGCCGGTCGAGGACAAAGCCATCGACCGGTGAACGGATTTCTGTCCGTTCAAGATCAATTTCGGCGCGCCGCAGGGCTTCGCGCGCCAGGTCGGCATTGGCGCTAGCGCCTTGTAGGTCGGCCTCAAGCGCGCGCACCCCAAATTGCGCATTTTCAAGCTCGGCCTGCCGTCCAGAGGGCAGAGCGGCCAGCCGCTCAAGACGTGCAAGCTGCGCGCGGGCTTCATCCAGGTGGGCGGCAACGGAACGTGTGGCAGCCTCGCGCGCCGCGAGTTGGGCCTGCGCCTGGGCGACAGCGCTCTCAAACCGGGCCGGGTCGATCCGGGCCAGCAGGTCGCCTGCCGAGACCGAATCGTTGAAATCAGCGTGAATTTCCAAAATCCGGCCCGTCACTTCGGCACCGATTTCCACTTCAGTCGCCGCCCGCACGGGGCCGACAGCCGGGATCACCTCAAGGATATCACCGATCTCGGCAGTCGCGGTGACGTAGGAATTCTGTCCCGCCTGTCCCCGCACACCTCCTGCGCCATCGCAGCCCATGAGGCTCGCGAGGGCCAAGCCGGCCACCAGACAGACGCCGAACTTTCCCCCGGATCCAGAACTCAAGCTCAACTCTCCTACGGGGCCGTATAGCCCTCCATGACCGTTCCTTGCTGCATTGGGTGATTGGCTTCGCGATGCAGGGCGTAAAACCAGTTGGCGCCGACAGGAATGTCATAGATTTGCACAGGATTGGTCAAGGTCCAGCCCTCCTCAGGCTGTCCGATGAAGCGAAAATAGCTAACCCTCAACCTTCGGGTCTGGACGCTTTCACCATCATGGATCAGCTCGCCACAACCCGCATGGCTTATCACATATTCGCCCTGGTGGCGCAGGGTTTCGCCGGACGAGTCGGTTACGGTTTCGACTGCGGGGATACGCACCTCATCGCCCTCCGACAGGCTGCGGGACATGATTGGCGGGCTCACGGAGCGGATACTCAGCTGCCTGGGAGAGCTTCCGCCCAACTCCGACTCGCTGCGAAGGATCACGCCGGCGAAAGCGCGAAAGGTCGCTGGCGGAGTCCACTGCCCGTTGACAAGAAGGTAAGACATCTCCGCGCGCACCTGACCGGCGCGCGATTGGCCGATCTCGATCCGCAGTGCGCCGGGCTGCATTCCCCCGTCACGCCAGAAGGAATAGACGAACTCCTCGCCACGTGGAGGCTGCAATTCATCAAAATTGATGGGGGGACAAGACGCATCGGTCGATGTGGTGAACAACAGGGCGCTTAGCAAGAGAGTGATCATGACGGACATCTCCAAATTCGGCGACCCACTCGGTACCGGCAGAGCAGCACCGGAGCGGGCCGACTTTAGACACTGGGCCTGCTATTCGGGAAGGCAGGCATAAGCGCAGCCATTTTTGCAGGCCGCGTTGAGTTCGGGCTCATCAGGGTACCAACCATCGCACCGA
The DNA here is from genome assembly GCF_963975345.1 of uncultured Maricaulis sp. Taxonomy (NCBI): domain Bacteria; kingdom Pseudomonadati; phylum Pseudomonadota; class Alphaproteobacteria; order Maricaulales; family Maricaulaceae; genus Maricaulis; species uncultured Maricaulis sp. The sequence continues at coordinate 55,482 of NZ_CAXBGE010000006.1, forward strand.
GCAAAGCAAGTTTGACAGTTTGCCCAAGCCGCGCCGCCAAGTGCCAGGGTAAATACCATAGCCGCAACAAGTCGTTTCATGTCAGATTCTCCAAGTCTAGTTTGATGTAGAACCTTGCAAGGCTCCAACAGCTAAGCATTACACTGAGGGCAATGCAACCCAAAAGTGTTTTTCACGAATTACCACCCACCGGAATTTTTGATCGACCGATGGACCCTGCATTTCAATCTGACTTTCCCGATGACCATCCCCTGCTGCCACAGCCCATTGCCGCAGAAGATTTGGGCGCGACCGCTATCGGATTGGCCGAATGGCAAAATCCGTATGGCAATCTCCTGCAAGCAGACTAGCCTGTCGCCGACACAGGGAGCTGATCATGAACAACCCGTCCCCCACCGCCGTCGTCACTGGTGCCTCCACCGGCATCGGCCATGCCTGCACAGCCAAGCTGGTCGCCGAGGGCTGGCATGTCTTCGCTGGCGTTCGCAAACAGGCGGATGCTGACCGTCTGAAGGAAGAATTTGGTGCCACCGTCACACCGTTGACGATGGAAGTCACCGATATGGCCTCGATGCAGGGCGCCGCGGACACGGTCCGGGCGGCCCTCAAGGGCGTGAAGTTGAAAGGGCTGGTCAATAATGCCGGGATCGCGGTCGCTGGCCCGATGCTCACTTTGCCGATCGAGGAGTTCCAGCATCAGCTCGACGTCAATGTCACCGGCGTCGTCCGCGCCACCCAAGCGTTCGGACCTTTGCTTGGCGCCGATGAGAGTCTGAGCGGTGAGCCGGGCCGGATCGTGATGATGTCTTCGGTGGCCGGCGAGATGGGGGGGCCTTTTCTGGGCCCCTATTCGGCCTCAAAACACGCCGTCGAAGGCCTGTCCAAATCGCTGCGCCGTGAAATGATGTTGTTCGGGATCGAAGTGATCGTGCTCGGACCCGGCGCCGTGGCGACCCCCATCTGGTCCAAATCCGATGAAGTCGACATTACGCCCTATGAGGGCTCGGCCTATTACAAGGCCCTGACCCGGCTGCGCAATTACATGAGCAAGAGCGGCCCGGAAGGCTTCCCGCCCTCGGTGATCGCTGACCGCGCCTTTCGCGCTCTGAGCGAGGACAAGCCGCGCTTTCGCTATGCCATCGTGCCCCAGCGCTTCACCAATTGGTCGCTGCCCCGCATGCTGCCGGAACGCATGGTCAATAATATTCTCGCCAAGCGTCTCGGGCTGACGCGGCGCGAGCACTGAAGCCGCACCGCTTGCCGACAATCGCCGTGTGGTCGAGAATGATTGCACTCGAAATACGAAGGGGCGCCCGAGGCGCTTGGGGGACTGATATGAGCTACCGCACGATTTCGCACGCCTCGATCGCCGGCTTGATGGCCCTGGCATTGGCCGCTTGTGGCCAGAGCGCTGAGGTGCCCGCTAGCGAGACCGCAGCACCGGCCAGTCAGACCATTTCCGAAGTCGCCGCTCCAGCGGCACAAACTGAGCCAGCCGACGCCACAGCCACGGCGGCGTTCGCGGCGCTGGTCACAGATTTTGAGGCCTTCGAACTGGCCAATAGCCCGAGCGAGCGCGGTCGCCGCGGCGATCTGGAAGCGCTGGGGCAATGGGCCGATATCTCGCCGGAAACACTGGCGGCTCAATTTGCCGCCGAGGCCGACTTCCTTGCGCGGCTTGATGGCATCGACGCTGCCACATTGTCCCAAAGCGACCAGGTCTCGCGTGCTGTGCTCGACTATATCCTGCGGTTCCGAACCGAGCTGGCGCCCTTCGATGAGGCCCGCATCGCCTTCAATTCCGATAGCGGTTTCTTCTTCTCGCCCTCCTATGCCGCCTCATCCGCCCGGCCGCGCACGATTGCCGAAGGCGAAGCCTGGATCCGCCGCATCAATGGGATTGCCGGTTATTTCCAACAGAATATCAACTGGATGCGGCGCGGCCTCGAGGCCGGTTTTACCCAGCCACGCATCATCGCTGAATCCGCCGCCGACCAAGTCACCGGCCTGAGCGATCCGGCAACGCTGCGGGCGATCCTGATCGAGCCGATCGACGATCTGCCGACCTCATTGCCAGCCGCCGAACGCGCGCGCCTCTATGCGCAGGCCGTCGCCGCGATCGAAAGCTCCGCCCAGCCCGCCTATGTCGCCCTGGCCAGCTTTTTTCGCGATGAGTACGTGCCGCAAACCCGCACCAGTCTTGGCATTTCCGATGTGCCCGGCGGCCGTGCCTATTACCAGACACTGGTGCGCTTCCACACCACGCTCGATACCTCGCCGGAAGAGGTGCACCAGCGGGGGCTCGCCGAAGTCGCGCGGATCCGGGCTGAGATGGAAGCCGTCATCGCTGAAACCGGCTTTGAGGGTACATTCGCCGAATTCCTCAACTTCCTGCGGACCGATCCGCAATTCTACGCCTCGACGCCGGAGGAATTGCTGATGCACGCCTCTTGGATCGCCAAACGGCTCGACGATCAGATGCCGCGCTTCTTCGGCCATCTGCCGCGCCTCTCTTATGGCGTGCGACCGGTGCCGGACACAATGGCGCCGACCTATACCACCGGCCGCTATTGGCCCGGCGATATGGAGCGCGGCGTGGCTGGCGGCTATATGGTCAATACCTATAATCTGACCCAGCGCCCGCTCTACACCCTGCCGGCCCTGACCGCCCACGAGGCCGTGCCCGGTCACCACCATCAGGGCTCGATCGCGCAAGAGCTGGAAAACGTCCCGGATTTCCGCCGCGACACCTATATCACCGCCTTCGGCGAGGGTTGGGGTCTGTATTCGGAAACTCTGGGTCGCGATATGGGCATCTATACGACGCCCTATGAGGAGTTCGGCCGGCTGAGCTATGAGATGTGGCGTGCCTGCCGTCTCGTCGTCGATACCGGCATTCATTACATGGGCTGGACCCGCGACCAGGCCGAAGCCTGTTTCCTCGAAAATTCGGCCCTGGCACCGCACAATATCCGCACCGAAGTGCTGCGTTATATCTCCTGGCCCGGCCAAGCGCTGGCCTATAAGACCGGTGAATTGCTGATGCGAGACCTGCGGGCGGAAGCCGAGGAACGCCTTGGCGAAAGCTTCGACATTCGCGCCTTCCACGACGTCTTGCTGCAGGACGGCTCAATGCCGCTCTCGGCGCTCGACGCCAAGATGCACCGGTGGATGGACGAGCAAGACGCCGCAAACCAGGACTAGATCGCCATGATGTTCGCCCTCACAGATTTTCTCGTGGTCCTCGGCTGCGGCCTCGGCATCTGGCGGCTCTGGCCGCATCGCCGCAAGGGCGATGTCCGCATGGTCCGGCTTGGCTTGGCGTTCATCGGCTTGGCCGCCCTCGTTGGCGTGGTCCGCTTCGCGACAGGCCAGGTCGAGGGGCTGGCGCAATGGCATAGTCTGGCAAGCACATTCGCTGGCGCTGCCGGCATGTTGCTGATCGCGCTCGGCGTCGCTTGGGAGGCTTTTCCGATCCGGCTACCGTCGGGCGTGGGACGCTATTTGCGGATCGGAATTCCGGTTCTGATCCTCGGCATGATGGCTTGGCCGGGCAGCGCTGACCTGCTGGCTCTGCTCCCAAAACTGGCCCTGCTGCTGGGCCTCGCCGCCAGCATCGCCCTGCTCGTGCATCGCCGCTGGCAGACCGGTCTGCTCTGGCTGTTCGCCTGGCTTTTGCTCGGCTTTGCTTCGGTCGTGATCGGTGGCAGTCGCGAGGAAACCACGTTCGGCATCGCCAACTGGCACATCTACCACACGCTGCTGGCGTTCTGGACCGTTCTGGCGGGCGAGGGAATCCGGCGGGTGATTGCCAGCCGCGCTTGACCTCAAGGCTTGGCTCCACCACTTATCCACGCTTCATGAGCGCGCACACAGACAATCCCGCCGCCTCCGGTGCCGACACGCCCTCCACGCGTGAAACCATCCCGGAAAACGGCCTTGAAATCCTGACCTTCGGCTGCCGGCTGAATGCCTGGGAGAGCGAGGTCATGCGCGCCCATGCCCGCGAGGCCGGGCTGGAAAATGCTATCCTGGTCAATACCTGCGCCGTCACTTCGGAAGCCGTGCGTCAGGCGCGCCAATCGATCCGCAAGGCCCGCCGCGCCCATCCCGACGCCAAGATCATCGTCACCGGCTGCGCCGCCCAGGTCGATCCGGCGATGTTCGCCGCCATGCCCGAAGTCGACCGTGTCGTCGGCAATGCGGAAAAACTGCGCGCCGAGACTTTCAATCCCGTGACCCTGCTGGGGGGCACCGAGAAGATCCGCGTCAATGACATCATGAGCGTGCGCGAGACCGCCGGTCATCTGGTCGAGGGCATGGAGGGCCGTGCGCGTGCCTATGTCCAGGTCCAGAATGGCTGCGATCATCGCTGCACCTTCTGCATCATCCCCTATGGCCGCGGCAATTCGCGCTCGGTCCCGGCCGGCGAGATTGTCAGCCAGATCAAATCCCTGGTCGCTTCCGGCCATAGCGAGGTTGTGCTGACGGGCGTGGACCTCACCTCCTGGGGCGGTGATCTGCCCGGCACGCCGCCGCTGGGCCGTCTGGTGCAGGCGATCATGAAACAGGTGCCCGATCTGCCGCGCCTTCGCCTCTCCTCGATTGACGCGATCGAGATCGACGAAGCCCTGTTTGAAGCCGTCACCGGCGAGGCGCGCATCGCGCCCTATCTGCACCTCTCGCTGCAGGCCGGCGATAATATGATCCTCAAGCGCATGAAGCGCCGCCATTCGCGCGAAGACGCCATCGCGCTGTGCAATCGGTTGAAAGCCGCGCGGCCGGAAATCGCTTTCGGCGCTGACATCATTGCCGGTTTCCCGACCGAGACTGAGGCGATGTTCGAGAATTCGCTCAAAGTGGTCGATGAGTGCCAGCTCGCCTATCTGCACGTCTTCCCCTATTCGCCGCGCCCGGGCACACCGGCCGCGCGCATGCCACAGCTGGAGAAGGCCGAAATCAAGGCCCGCGCCGCGCGCTTGCGGGAGAAGGCGGATCAGGTGCTGGCCGCCCATCTCGACAGCATGATCGGCACCGTCACCGGCGCCCTGATGGAAAAGCCCGGCTTTGCGCGGGCGGGAAATTTCGCCGCCATCCGCCTGCCTGAAACCGAGTTCCCGCGCCCCGGTGCGTTGGTCAATATCCATGTCACGCACCATGACGGACATGAGCTGCACGGGGAGCTCACATCATGAGCGACGACAAGCCGGCCGGCGAAAAGAAGCCCGGATTTTTCTCGCGCCTGGTTTCGGGCCTGAGCAAGAGCTCGTCCAAGCTGGGCGAATCCGTCACGGCGATCTTCACCAAGCGCAAGCTGGATCGCGAAGCGCTGGACGAGCTTGAAGACCTGCTGATCGCCTCCGATCTCGGCACGGCGGCAGCCCTGCGCGTCACCGACCGTCTGGCGCGCGACCGGTTCGACAAGGAAATCACCGACGAAGAAGTCCGCGAAACCCTCGCCGAGGTGATTTCCGAGACCCTGCAGCCGCTCGAAAAGCCGCTGCAGCTGACCGGGACGGACGGCCCGCACGTGATCCTGTTCGTCGGCGTCAATGGGTCCGGCAAGACCACCACGCTCGGCAAGATCGCCGTCAAACTCAAGCGCGATGGCCGCGATCCGATCCTGGTCGCCTGTGACACTTTCCGTGCCGCGGCGATCGAACAGGTCGCGGTCTGGGGCGAACGGGCGAAATCACCGGTGATCAAGCGCGCCATCGGTGCCGATGCCGCCGGGCTCGCCTTCGACGCGCTGGAACAGGCCGAACGCGAGGGCCGCGACACGGTCTTGATCGACACTGCCGGCCGGCTGCAGAACAAGGCCGAGCTGATGGACGAGCTGCGCAAAATCGTCCGCGTCATCCGCAAGAAAAATCCCGCCGCACCGCATGAAACCGTGCTCGTGCTCGACGGTACGGTCGGCTCCAACGCCGTCTCCCAAGCCCAGGCCTTCCTCGATGCGGCCCAGATCACCGGCCTGGTGATGACCAAGCTGGACGGCACCGCCAAGGGCGGCGCTCTGGTCCAGGTGGCGGAGAAATTCCAGCTGCCGATCCACTATATCGGCATCGGCGAAGGCGAAGACGACCTGCAGCCCTTCAATGCGCGCGCATTTTCGCGGGCTTTGGCCGGCCTGGAAAACTAGGCCGTGGAGGCCAACCTGACAGCTGGCGCTCTCGCCATGCTTGGTTCGGCGCTGGCCCACTCGGTCCTGACGCTATTAACCAAGCAGGCGAAGGACCGGTTGGTGTTTCGCGCCCTGACGCAGACCTTCATCGCCCTTTTGATCCTGCCCTGGCTGGTGTTTCAACCGATCCCGAGTTGGGAGGTCTGGCGCTTTCTGCTGCTCGGCGCCGTCGCCATCTGGGCTTTCAACATGCTGCTCATCGCCGCCTTCGAGCGCGGCGACATGAATCTGGCCTATCCGGTGATGCGCGGCAGCGCACCGGCCCTGGCGACGCTCGCGGCCTATCTTTTCCTCGGCGAGGCGGTCTCGCTCTGGCAGCTGCTCGGCCTGGCGATCGCCTCGAGCGCCCTGGCCGGCTTCGCCTGGCCGGAGAAGGACGGAACGCCGAAAGCGCAGATCCTGCTTTTCGCCCTCGCCGCCGCGTGCATGACCGCAAGCTATACCGTGATCGACGCCGCTGGCGTGCGCGCCTCAGGCAATGTGATGGTGTATACGGGCTGGTTCTTTGTGCTCTCTGGCCTGACAATCGGCACGACCGCGATCATCCGGCGCAGCGGACGCCTGTGGTCCATGGTGCGCCAGGAAAGCCGGCCCGCCGCGACCTGCATGCTGTTCAATCTGGCGACCTATTGGCTGGCGCTCTACGCCTATTCGATCGCCCCGGTCGCGCCAATGGCCGCGATGCGCGAAACCGGCATCGTGTTCGGCGCACTGCTCGCAACGCTGGTCCTCAAGGAGCCTTTCGGGTTGAAGCGTATCGCGCTGGCCGTGCTATTGGTCGCCGGACTTGTTGTTATGCAGGCCCTGTAAGTCCTGAGGAGAATTCCCTTGAGCCAAGCTGAATCCACCTCCTCGCAGACGGCGCGCATGCTGGTCGATGTCGGACCGGTCGGGGTCTGGATCGTGGTCTATAATCTGGCGCGGGCCTTTGCCGGCGACCAGGCGATCTATATCGGCACCGGCGCCTATATGATCGCGGCGACCATCGCGCTGGTCTATGCCATCCGGATCGAGAAGCGTTTCCCGCCGATGCTGATCTTCACAACGGTGATCGTGCTGGGCATGGGCACAATCGGAATCCTCCTGCAGGACCCGATCTTCCTCTATCTCAAACCGACCATCATCAATCTGTTCTTTTCCTATCTCATCCTGATCAGCGTCGCGCTGGGGCAGAATGTCTGGAAAGTGTTTTTCGGCCATGTGTTCAACCTGCCCGAGGCGGCATGGACCATGATGGCGGTGCGTTGGGCGGTCTGGTTCCAGTTCCTGGCCCTGATCAATGAAGTTATGTGGCGCCATATCAATGATTCCATCGTGCCGGAATCGGCCCGTTGGTTTGCCGAATTCTCGATCAGCGAAAGCTTCTGGGCCAATGCCAAGCTTGGCGTGATGGCGCTCAGCCTCGTCTTCGCCATGCTGCAAATGCCGCTGTTGATGAAATATCAACGGGCTGAGGGCGAGGCCGATGAGGCAGCAGACAAGGCCAAATAGGCGCTGTGACAATCCGTAGCCGGACAATCGTCATTCGCCCGTCACAGAATCATTTTAGAGTGGCTTTGCCGACATCCGGAGACGCCCATGCCGAGCGACAAGCACAGCCCCAAGGCTTTTGACCTCGCGCAGTCGCCGGGGCATCTGCTGCACCGGGCACAACAATTTGCCGCCGAACGTTTCACCAAGGCGATGGCCGGCGCCAAGTTGACCCAGCGCCAGTTCGCGGTTCTCCACGCGACCGCCCAGAATGAGGGCTTGACCCAGACCGAGCTCGTCAAAACCACCGGCATCGACCGCTCGACCTTGGCCGAACTGGTCTCGCGCATGGCGCGCAATGGCCTGCTGGAGCGCGAAAAACTGGCCGATGACGCCCGCGCCAATGCAATCCATCTCAGCGCCGCCGGCCGCACCTTGCTCGAAGCCGCCACGCTCGGCGCGATGGACGCTGATCGCGCCATCATCTCGGCTTTGCCCAAGAACAAGCGCGCCAATTTCCTCGAAACCCTGCGCCGCATCGCCCTGACCCTGGAAAAGGGCGAGGAAGCCGTGATCAAGGCGAAGGTGAAGGACAAGGAAAAGAAGAAAAAGGCCAAAAAGCGCGCCAAAGACAAGGCCAAAAAAGCCGAGAAGAAAGCCCGCAAACAGGCCACCGAGGCCACAGCGGAGTAAGTCCCTGACTCTGAATCGCTTGCATGTTGCGGATCAAGTATGCGCATGAGCGCCATGGAACGCATAACCATCACTTTGACGACCGAGATTGCCGCCCTCGTGCGCGGTGCGGTCGAAACCGGCGATTACGCCTCATCCAGCGAAATTATCCGCGAGGCCTTACGCGATTGGCGACACAAACGGATCGCTGCGGAACACAATACCGCGCAGATGCGGGCTTTCATTGCAGTCGGCGTCGAAGACCGGGCTCAGGGCCGCGTCCACGAATTTGACGTCAATGACATCAAAGCACTCGGGAGAAACCGGTCATCGGGCGACGATCAGGGTTGACCCTAATCCCGCCGCGCGCCGCGCTCGAGGGCGGGATAGATCCGGCTGCGCAGGACATGGGCTGTGAGGGGGCCGGACCAGCGCGCCAGAATGCGACCGTCAACGCCGACAACCAGGGTTTCCGGCGTGCCTCCGATATCCAGCGCTTGGGCGGAGCGCCCGTCGACATCCAGCATCACGCCCACAAAAGGATCGCCCAATCTGTCGAGCGAGGCATTGGCGGCCGGCGCCGTATCGCGAAAGGCGATGCCGTAAATCGCGATGCCCTCGGCCTGTAGCGCCATCAGGGCCGGATGCTCCATCTGGCAATAGGGACACCAGGAGCCCCAGACATTTATCAGATAGGGCCCTTCAATCACGGCCGGATCAAAGCTTGGCCGGCCATCGAGAACCGCGAGCGTCAGCGCAGGCAGGGGTTCAGGCGGTGCCGGGCGATCCTGATACCAGCGCAGGCCCAAGACTGTGACCAGGGCGAGGATGCCCAATACGGCAAGAAGGCGGACAGCCTGCATCATGCCTCGTCATTCTCCAGACGCCGCAGCCGCTCAGAGGCCGCCCGGCGTTCGGCGAGCGCGAAGGCGACCAGCCCGATCAGGCCCGCCGCCGAAAGTCCCCAAGCCGACCAGACCCAGACGGCATAGCCGCCCATGGCGAAAAACTCGCTCATGTCCGGTCTCCGCGTTCTTTCTGGCGCATCAGCGCATCGGCCCGGCGGGCGATGGCGCGCGAACGCAGACGGTAAAAGACCAGCCAGCCGGCCAAAGTGGTGTAGCCCAACGCCATCAGCCCCAGCGGCCAGAGCTGGCTGGGATCGATGGTCGGTCCGTCGGCGCGGAAGACCGAGGCCGGCTGGTGCAGGCTCGACCACCATTCAACTGAGAATTTGACGATCACCAGATTGATCACCCCGGCCATCGCCAGGATGGCGCCCGCGCGCGCCGCCTGCTGGGCATCTTCGAGCGCCGAGCGCAGCGCGATATAGCCGAGATAGACCAGAAACAGCACCAGCACCGAGGTCATGCGGGCATCCCATTCCCACCAGGTGCCCCACATCGGCTTGCCCCAGATCGACCCCGTCGCCAGCGCCAGCGCCGTAAACACGGCCCCGATCGGCGCGATCACGGCCGCCGCCGCATCGGCAATCGCATGGCGCCAGACGAAATAGACAAGGCTCGCCCCGGCCAACGCCGCATACAGCGCCGAGGCCATATAGGCCGCGGGCACATGCACATACATGATCCGCACGGTATCGCCCTGCTGATAGTCCGGCGGCGAATCAAAGAAGGACATGTAGATGCCGGCGCCGAGCAGGAGCAGCGTCAGCACGCCAAACACCGGAATCGCGATGCGGGCCAGCTGGTCGAAACGTTGCGGATTGGCGAAATAGGACAGCATGGCGCTCACTTACTGCCTGGAACGGCGAGCGGCAACTGCCGCAAGGTCGCAGGCAATCCAATCATCCCAACCGCCCCCGCACCGCCGCCGCGATCCCGAACGGGGCCAGCGCCACGGTCCCGAGGCTGATCGCCAGTGTCAGCAGCAAATTGGCCACGGCGCGCTCATCGCCGGCGAAGGCGGAACGGCCCGCTCCGGCGGCGAAGATCAGGACCGGGACCATCATCGGTGTTGCGATCAGAGCGATCAGCAGGCCGCCGCGTTTGATGCCGGCGGCCAGCGCCCCGGCGAAACCGGCGATCAGGGCGAGGGCAGGAATGGCGGCGAGCAGCGCGGCGCCGAGCACCAGGGCCGAGAGTGGCGGCAGGCCATACATCAATCCACCCAGCACCCCGACCAGCGGCAAAGGCCACAGGGTGGCGCACGCTTGGCCCATCACTTTGGCGAGGCACAGGGCGGCGAGGCTGGTCGGGGTGAGCAGATAGAGGTCGAGCGTGCCGTCGGCAAAATCATCGCCGAACAGACGTTCGGCTGATTGCAGCACCGAGAGCAGGGCCGCGAAGGCGAGAATGCCGGGGCCGACGGCGGCGAGCAGGTCGGCTGACGGGCCGATGGCCAGCGGGGCGAGAGTAATCGCGGCGAGGAAGAAGGCGGCCGGTCCCGCCGCGCCGCCACCGCCGGCCCAGGCGAGACGGGCTTCGCGCGCAAAGATGGCTGTCAGCACGCCCATCAGAGCCGCCCCATATCGAGGCTGCGCGCATCGGGCCAGTCGAGCGGCTGGTGGGTCGCGGCGATGACGAGGCCGCCACGCGCGCGGTGCGTCGCGACCAGCGTTGCCAAGCAGGCACGACCCTCGCCGTCGAGCGGGCCGGCCGGTTCGTCGAGCAGCCAGAGCGGACGATTGGCCAGCACGACGCGCGCCAGGGCACAGCGTCTTTGCTGGCCGCGCGACAGGCGCGCCGCAGGACGGTCGATCAGATGGTCCATCTCCAGTGCCCGCAGGGCGGGAAGAATGGCGCTGCGCGGTACGCCATGCAGATCGGCCCAGAAGCGCAAGGCCTGGCGGATGCTCTCGCCGGGCTTCAACCCATCGGCATGACCCAGCCAGGCGATTGCGTCAGCGGCAGCGAGGGCCGGGCGCTCACCATTGATCGTGATCTCTCCGGCATCCGGCTCAAGGAAGCCGGCCAGCGCTCGCAACAGGCTGGTCTTGCCGGTGCCGTTGCGGCCGGTCAGCAGCACGGCCTCGCCCGGTCCCAGCTCAAGTGCGAGATCGTGGGCCAGCACCGTATCGCCGCGCGACAGCGCTAGCCCGCTCACGCTGAGGGCGAGCTTAGGGAAGGCCGGTGCCGGTTCTGGCGGCTGGGAAAGCGGCGCGGATGTCATGACAGCATGTCACCCAAATGCGGGGTCGAGGTCAACGTACTGCGTGTCGCATTGCAGCAAGCCGGGATGAGGGGTAAAACCCGCGCAAACATGTGGCCATGTCAATTTGGCCCACCCTCCCCACCGGGTGTTCAACACCCACCGACCCTGAGGACGATACAATATGGCTTCTCTCGACAGTTTTTCCTGCAAGCGCACGCTGAACGTGGCTGGCGAAACCTATGGCTATTACGACCTCAAGGTCGCGGAGCAGAACGGGCTGGCCGGGATTTCCCGCCTGCCGGCTTCGCTCAAGGTATTGCTGGAAAACCTGCTGCGTTTTGAAGACAACAAGACCGTCACCAAGGCCGATATCCAGGCGATGGCCGATTGGCTGACGACGCGCAAATCCACCCATGAGATCGCCTATCGTCCGGCCCGCGTCGTGATGCAGGACTTCACCGGCGTTCCCGCAGTCGTCGACCTCGCCGCGATGCGCGATGCCGCCACCAAGCTTGGCGCCGACCCGCAGCGAATCAATCCGCAAGTGCCCGTCGATCTGGTGATCGACCACTCGGTGATGGTCGATAATTTCGGCCATGCCGACAGTTTCCTGAAAAACGTCGAGCGCGAATATGAGCGCAATGGCGAACGCTATAAATTCCTCAAATGGGGTGCGTCGGCCTTCGCCAATTTCCGCGTTGTGCCGCCAGGCACCGGCATTATCCACCAGGTCAATCTGGAAAACCTGGCCCAGTGCGTCTGGACCAAGGAAGAAAATGGCGAAACCATCGCCTATCCGGACACTTGCGTCGGTACAGATAGCCACACCACGATGATCAATGGCCTCGCCGTGCTCGGCTGGGGCGTTGGCGGGATCGAAGCCGAAGCCGCCATGCTCGGCCAGCCGGTCTCGATGCTGATCCCGGAAGTGATCGGCTTTGAGCTGACCGGCAAGCTGCCGGAAGGTGCGACCGCGACCGATCTGGTGCTGATCATCGTGGAGATGCTGCGCAAGAAGGGCGTCGTCGGCAAATTCGTCGAATTCTACGGCAAGGGCCTCGACCATCTCTCACTCGAAGACGAAGCCACCATCGCCAATATGGCGCCGGAATACGGCGCCACTTGCGGCTTCTTCCCGGTCGACAACGAAACCCTGACCTACATGACCGCCACCGGCCGCGACGATAAACGCGTCGCCCTGGTTGAGGCCTATTGCAAGGCGCAAGGCCTCTATCGGCCCGATTATGAAGCCGACCCGATTTTCACCGATGCGCTGCATCTCGACATGGCCACCGTCGTCCCGGCCATCTCGGGCCCGAAACGGCCACAGGATCGCGTCATCCTGACCGAGGCCGCACCTGCCTTCACCGAAGCGATGGGCCGCGAATTCAACAAGGCCAATGAAATGGCCAAATCGGCACCGGTAGAAGGCGCGGATTACCGCATCACCAATGGCGATGTCGTGATTGCCGCCATCACCTCGTGCACCAACACCTCCAACCCGTCCGTCATGCTCGGCGCCGGCCTTCTGGCCCGCAATGCCGTCGCACGTGGCCTGACCGTCAAGCCATGGGTCAAGACCTCGCTCGCACCTGGCTCGCAAGTCGTTACCGACTACATGCTGCGCGCTGGCCTGCAGGACGATCTCGATGCGCTCGGCTTCAATCTGGTCGGCTATGGCTGCACCACCTGTATCGGTAATTCCGGTCCACTGCCGGGCCCGATCTCCAAGGCGATCAACGAGAATGATCTCGTCGCGACCTCGGTCCTGTCGGGCAATCGCAATTTTGAAGGCCGGATCAGCCCTGATGTCCGCGCCAACTATCTCGCTTCGCCGCCACTCGTCGTCGCCTATGCGATTGCCGGCTCGATGCAGATCGACATCACCAAGGACCCACTCGGCCAGGACCAAGAGGGCAAAGACGTCTTCCTGAAAGACATCTGGCCCAGCTCGGCGGAAATCGCCGAGACGGTGCGCACCTCAGTGACACCGGACATGTTCGCGACGCGCTATGAGCATGTGTTCAAGGGCGATGCGGCCTGGCGCGGCATCGCGGTTCCTGAAGGTCTCAACTATGCTTGGGATCACACCTCGACCTATGTCCAGAACCCACCCTATTTCGAAGGCATGACAATGGAGCCCGACGCACCGGGCGATGTCGTCAATGCGCGGATCATGGGCCTGTTTGGCGATAGCATCACCACCGACCACATCTCGCCAGCCGGCTCGATCAAGGCCAATAGCCCGGCCGGCCGCTATCTGCAGGAGCGTCAGGTTCCGGTGCTGGAATTCAACTCCTACGGTTCACGCCGCGGCAATCACGAAGTGATGATGCGCGGCACATTCGCCAATATCCGCATCAAGAACCAGATGCTCGATGGCGTTGAGGGCGGCTATACCAAGAAGGACGGCAAGCAGGTCGATATCTTCGACGCCTGCATGGAATTCCAGGCCGCCGGCATCCCGCTTGTCGTGTTCGGCGGCAAGGAATACGGCACCGGCTCCTCACGGGACTGGGCGGCCAAAGGCACCCGCCTGCTCGGCATCAAGGCCGTGATCGCCGAGAGCTTCGAGCGTATCCACCGCTCCAACCTGATCGGCATGGGCGTGCTGCCACTGCAGTTTGAGGACGGCGTCAGCTGGACCTCGCTCGGCATGACCGGTGATGAAAGCGTCAACATCCTCGGCGTCGCCGAAATCGAGCCCCGCGCCCTGATGACGGTGGAAATCACCTTCCCGGACGGCACGGTCAAAACCGCCTCGGTCCGCGCCCGGATCGATACCGAGAATGAGCTGGAATATTATCGCGATGGCGGCATCCTGCACTATGTGCTGCGCAATCTCGCCCGCGCGTAAAGCCAGATAATTCATCTCCGCCCGCGTCACAGCCAATTGATTGGCCGATGCGGGCGGACGTGATTATGTAGGCCGCATGCGCTTTCTTGCTTCCCTTTTTGCCGTTTGTCTGTTCGCCCAGCCTGTCTTTGCTCAGCCTGAGCCGGAGGCGGATTCCCGTCCGGTCCTGGTCGAGCTTTTCACCAGCCAGGGCTGCGGCCTGTGCCCGGAAGCCAATCGCTATCTGGGCGAGCTTGACCAGCGCGAGAATGTCTTCGTGCTCGCTTTCGGGGTGAGTTATTGGGACATGTATGGCTGGACCGACACCTATGCCCGGCCCGAATACGTCCAGCGCCAACGCACCTATTTGCCCCGCCTTGGCGTCAACCGGCTCTACACGCCGCATTTCGTGGTCGATGGCGTCACAGACGCGCCGGGCTGGGACCAGGACAAGGTGTCGGAAGCGGTCGATGCACGCCTCGCCGCCATGCCGGACAGCCCCTCGATTACACTTGAAAACGGCCCGTTCGGCTCCTTCATCGTCCGCCTCGATGGCGAGGCGCCGGAAGCCAATCTCGACGTCTGGTTGATCGCTTATGCGCCCGGCTGGGCCAGTGTTGAAATCGACGCCGGCGAGAATGAAGGCCTCGAGATGCTGCACTACAACATGGTGAAAAGTCTCACCTATCTCGGCCGCTGGTCCGGTGGGGCCGGCGAATATCGGGGCGAGGCCTATCGCCGCTATGGCACGGTCGCCATCGTCCAGGGTGCCAATGGCGGCCCGATATACGGCTATGCCCGCGCCGAACCGCAGCGCTGAGGTGGCCGCACAAGCCTAGATTTTGATTGCACTTTTATCACGCATTCGTAGGCTGCTCGAATTCGGGGGGCTCAGCAATGCGTATGATGCAATATGTTCTCGCGGCAGCAATCGCTGCGGCTGCGACTTTTGGAGTCGTCTGGTACGGCCTCAATAACCCGCTACCCGACCCAGCGGTCCAGGAAGCCACAACCCCGGAAGCCACGGCCCCACTCACGGCCCCGCCCCGTCTGGTCCGCCGGGTGGATCCCGAAATCAGCTTTGGCGCGCGGCCCGATTTCGTGGTCAGGGTCGATGTTCCGCAGGCATCCGCGGACAACGCGGAAGGGCCGATACATTTCCTGCTCGGCGAAGTTCAGAGCCGCGCCTATCCAGACCGGATAGTCCATTATCAACGCATCGTTCTTGAACCCACTACGGGCGAAGCCGCCATCGCGCTGCGCCAGTTCCAGATTCCGCTGGATCCGGCATTGAGCACAATGACAATCCACGGCCTGACGCGAACCCGTGACGGGGAAGTGACCGACCTTACCGCTGAAATTCGGCACGATGTCGTCAGCGCCGATACCGCGCAGACAGCTTCGATCCTGACAGGCGCCGTTATTATCGTTCTCCGCCTGCCGCAATCGCGCCCCGGCGATGTCCTCGATCTGGACTACACGCTGGAAGAGCGGTTTCCGGTGCCCGGCTGGCGGCCGTCCCTTCGCCTCCCGCTTGCGACTATGGCCATGTTCGATCAGATCCACCTCCGCTCGATCTGGCCCAGCTCCAGCTTGCATTACGCCCTGCTGGGCGCCGTCCCGGAAATGACTGAAACCCAGGAGCACGGTCTCACCACCCTCAGTTTTGGCCCGGCCGCGTTTCAGCCGCCCGAGCCCGAACCCTTCACGCCACCTTGGCGGAATCCGCAACCGCAACTCGTTGCCAGTGCGTTTGAGAGCTGGAATGCCGTCGCCGTCTGGGGCGCCAGCCTGTTCCAGACCATGCCAGATGCCGATATCGAACGGATCGCCGCCGAGATCCGAGAGGCTCACACGGATCACGACGAACAGATTATGGCGGCGTTGAATTATGTGCAGCGCGAGATCGACTATTTCGCCATTACCCTTGGCCAGGGTGGCTACCAGCCGCTCCTGCCATCAGAAACGCTCCGCTACTCCGAGGGCGACTGCAAGGCGAAGGCGTTGCTTTTATTGTCCATTCTTGCGGATTTGGGCATCGACTCCCGGGTAGCTCTGGTGAGCTCCCTCGAAGGCCGCTCCCTGGATGACATGCCGCCCACCCCCCAGGCATTCGATCATGCGATCGTCACGCTGACGTCCGGCAATCGCCGCTACTGGCTCGACCCGACGCGAACCGAGCAAGGTGGAGGGCTGTGGGATCTTCCCGAGGAAGAATGGGGGCATGCCCTGATCCTCGACAGCCAATCCTTCGATCTCACCGCAGTCAGCACGCGGGCGCACCGGCTCCCCTATATAGATGTCGAAGACCGCTACTCGCTCCGATCCGCCTCGCGCGGTGACAATCAGGCTATCCTGCACGTTGAATGGCGTTTTCGCGGAGCCGCCGCGGACGCGGTCCGTGCCGCCTCGGTCACCCGCGGCGAAGATTCGATTGGAAACAGCCTGGCAGAGACCTATTCGGCCAGATTTCTTCAATCCGCGCCGATTGGGGAGCCGACGATTGCAGACGAGGCCGATGACGGCGTCGTGGTCAGGTTTGTCATGACCGTTACCCTGGATGATTTCAGCGCCGCCAATGCGAGCAAACCCGCCTACCTGTTTGCCGCCAACGCCGCCAACCGCTCGATCATACCCGTTGATCTGGCCGGGCGAGTGGCCCCGCTGATGTTGCCCTATCCCTATGACGTGCGCCAACAGGTCATCGTCAACCTTCCGGACGGCGCGGAAGACTGGGCCTGGCCGCTCCTGGAGAACGGGCCGACCGATATGGAATCGGCGATGCTGGGATCCATCCTGAGCACAAGCGTTGATAATGACGCTTTTTCGATCTCGGATTCCTACACCGTGGATGGCTTGACCATCAGTCTGACATCCCGAACCCGCATTTTCACCGCCGAACTCGACCCCGCGCTATTCTTGCGCACGACGAATGATTTGATGGTCGTCGATCCGGTGGCCTATTTTCTGGTCGGCGAGCGCGCATTATTGCAACCGGATCGCGGTGCGTCCCGCCGTTTGACCTCGCCAACGACCCATCCCGATTATCGAGACCCGGCGACGCCCTACTAGCCGCTAGCGCGGTGCGCGCTTGGCCAATATCCGCTGCAGGGTGCGCCGGTGCATATTGAGGCGGCGCGCCGTTTCCGAGACATTGTGATCGCACAACTCGAACACGCGCTGGATATGTTCCCAGCGCACGCGGTCGGCCGACATCGGATTGTCCGGCGGCTCTGGTTTGTCTTCCGGATGAGCGAGCAGGGCCTTGATGACGTCGTCGGCATCGGCGGGCTTGGACAGATAGTCCACGGCGCCGGCTTTCACGGCAGCGACGGCGGTGGCGATATTGCCATAACCGGTCAGCATCACGACGCGGCAATCGGGGCGCGAGGCGTGCAGGGTCTTGACCACTTCCAGCCCGTCGCCGTCTTGCAGACGCAGATCGAGCACGGCAAAGGCCGGCGGGTTCTGGCGGGCAACTTCCGCCGCTTCATCGACCGTTCCAACGGCCGACACGACAAAACCGCGCGCGGTCATGGCGCGACCCAGACGGGTGCGGAAAGGAGCGTCGTCATCCAGGATCAGAAGGGTCCGATCCTCGGGCATTTCATATTCGACATCGTCCACGTCAGGGTCCTCGCGAGTCGCCATCTATTCTTCCAACCTTACTAGCGGAGGATCGGCGCCGCCTCCACCCGGTTGCGCGGCCAGACGATGTTTACCTGGGCGCCGCCCTGGGGTGAAACATTGTCGAACATCACCAAGCCGCCGGTTTTCTCGATCATCGTCTTGGCAATAAACACACCCAGACCCAGCCCGCCCTGGCCCGGCGTGCCTGATCGGGTCGTGACATAGGGCTCGCCGATCTTGGACAGGATGTCGAGCTTGAAGCCGGGTCCGTCATCGCTGATCGAGACGTGCAGGTTTTCGCCGTCCCAGCTTCCTTCAACCGTGACGCGGGTGGCGGCGAAATCGACAGCATTCTCGACGAAGTTGCCAATGGCATAGATCATTTCCGGCATCCGCTCCAGCATGGGTGCGTGATCCGGTGAACTGGCCTCGGAGAGCTCGACATCAAGCATCGGGCCTAGACCGCGCAGTGGCGCGCTGGCCTCCTCGAGCGCGGCGAGGAAGCCGACCCGGTCGTGGCGCTCGTCGGAGACGATCTGCTCCTGGCTGAGACGTTTGAGAATATCGCGGCAGCGGCGCGCCTGCGTCACCATCAGCTCGGCATCCTCGCGCAGCAATTGATTGTCCTGGACCTCGCGCAACATTTCCTTGGCGGTCAGCTGGATCGTCGCCAGCGGCGTGCCCAGTTCGTGCGCCGCCGCCGCCGCCAAAGCGCCGAGGGCCGACAGGCGTTGCTCGCGCGACAGCACGCTCTGGGTCGCGGCCAGCGCGGTCGCCATGCGGCGGCCCTCTTGGCTGACGCGCCAAGAATAGACGGCCGTGAAAGCAACTGCGATGAAGATCGCGCACCACAGACCCAGGACATACATGTCGGGCAGGTGGATCACCTCGCCGGCCGACCAGGGCAGTGGCAGGCTCCACAGCCACATCAGGCCGGTTCCAGCCATTGCAATCGCGGCGACGCCGAGCGCCCAGCGTTGCGGCAGGGCCGCGACCGCGATGGTCACGGGCGCTGCCAGCATCACGACGAAGGGGTTTTGCAGCCCGCCGGTCAATATTAGAAGCGCGCAGAGCTGCAGCACGTCATAGCTCAGCTGGGCGAAGGCCTCCCAATCCTTGGCGAATTGCTGCGGCGGCACAGACAGGGTCAGCCAGATATTGATCCAGGCACTGGTCATGATGACGCCGAGACAGACGCCAATCGGCAATTGAAAGCCGAGGACATAATGCACCAGCAGCACGGTCAGGGTCTGCCCCGCCACCGCCAACCAGCGCAACATCACCAGCGTGCGCAGGCGCAACCGGCCGAAGACCGGCGTCAGATGCGCGTCACTGCCATAAGGGTCCCAATCGGCGTCACTCATTGGCTGGCTCCGGTCATGCAGCGAAGGCGATGGACAGGGGGATCGAGCCGTCCTAGCTTCGCAGCTGCAGCAAATTACGTCTCTCGCGGCATAACATGCTTTGTCCGCCTTGGGATAGTTGATGGAACGCTCATGAAACGCGCCTGGATCTGGTTGTTGATTGCCCTGCCCATGGTCGTGGTGATCGGGTTTTTCACGCTGATGCTCAACGATCCGGGCCAGCGCGAGACCCGGCGTGCACCAACGCGCACCAGCGGTGAAGCCCTGATTGGCGGACCTTTCACCTTGGTCGACCAGAGCGGCCAAACGGTCACCGACGCCGATTTCCATGGCCGCGCCATGTTGATTTATTTTGGCTATACCTATTGCCCTGATGTGTGTCCGTTCTCACTTCAGATCATGGCTGCCGCGCTCGACCAACTCGACCCGGAGCTGCGCGCCCGCATCCAGCCAATCCTGATCACGATCGATCCGGAGCGCGACACCGTTGAGCAACTGGCCCAATACGTCGCATCGCCGGCCTTCCCGGACGGGTTGATCGGCTTGACCGGCACACCGGAACAGATCGCCACCGTGACCACCGCCTACCGGGTCGGCTTCCGTCGCAGCGACGGAGAGACCGCAGATGATTATACTGTGGATCATACCTCCATCATCTATCTGATGGATTCAGAAGGACGTTTCGTTGACGTCTTCGCCCATGGCGCCGATCCGCAAGCCATGGCGGACCGACTGCAAGAATTCCTTGAGGAAGAAGGTTCATCCTCATGAGCATTGCCGATTTCGGTAGTGCCGGCCCCAGGAGAACTCATGCTTTATAGTGTTTACGAGTTAAACCACCTGGCGATGACGCCATGGCGCGCCGTCGCCAATGCCACCCGCCGCATGATGCAATTGCCCGGCAATCCGATGGGCGACACTTATGCTGGCCGTTCGGTGGCCGCAGCCGCTGACCTGTTCGAGTCCATGACGCGGCGCTATGTGAAGCCGGAATGGATGCTGGAGCCGGTCGAAATCAACGGCCACAAGGTGCCCGTCACCGAAACCGTCGTCTGGAGCCAGCCTTGGTGCAATCTGCTGCACTTCGTGCGCGACCCGGAGGCTCTCAAGGCGGCTGGCGTCAAAAAGGCCCAGCCCAAAGTTCTGTTCGTCGCCCCGATGTCGGGCCATTACGCGACATTGCTGCGCGGCACGGTCGAGGCCTTCCTGCCCGACCATGAAGTCTACATCACCGATTGGACCGATGCGCGCACCGTCCCGATCACCGATGGCCGGTTCGATCTCGACGACTTCACCACCTATGTTCGCGCCATGCTGACCGAATTGGGCGGCGACACGCATGTTGTTGCCGTCTGCCAGCCTGGTCCGCCCGTGCTGGCTGCGATCGCTTTGATGGCAGAGGACAAGGATCCCGCGCGGCCACTCAGCATGACTTTCATGGGTTCACCGATCGATACCCGCCTGTCGCCGACCGTACCGAACAAGCTGGCCGAGGAAAAACCCTATGAATGGTTTGCCGACAATCTGATCCACACCGTCACCCTGCCCAATACCGGGGCGATGCGTCAGGTTTATCCGGGATTCCTGCAGCTGACGGGCTTCATCAACATGAATCTCGACCGCCATGTTGACGCCTACAAGGAATATTTCGCCAATCTCGTCAAAGGCAATGGTGACGATGCCGACCGGCATAACGCTTTTTATGACGAGTATCTGGCCGTGATGGATCTGAGCGAGGAATTCTATCTGCAAACGATTCGTGACGTGTTCCAGGAGCACAAGCTGGCGCTCGGCACGCAGGAAGTAAAAGGCCGCCTCGTCAAGCCGGCCAGCATTACCGATATCGCCCTGCTGACCATCGAAGGCGAAAATGACGATATCTCCGGCATTGGCCAGACCCAGGCCGCGCACACCCTGTGCGCCGACCTGCCTGACAGCCTGAAGGAAGACTGGGTTCAGCCCGATGTCGGCCATTACGGCGTCTTCAATGGCCGCCGCTTCCGCGAACAAATCGCGCCAATGATGAAGCGTTTCATGGTTGAAAAGGGCGATTTGGCCCGCGCCGAACGCTAGACGGATAACGGCCGGCAGATCGTGGATCTGCCGGCCGTGTCTCTTGATCCAGGCATCAATCTCCGGCGGGCGGTTCCGCCGTGATGCTCAAGCCGAGTGCCGTGAAGTCGATCTGTTCGGCCTCGGCCTGGGCCATCAAATCACCTATCGTCAGAGGTGCCGGCGGCACCATTTCGATCACCAGCGCACCACCCTGACTGACAAAGCTCGTCAGCGCAGTTGCCGCCTCGACCAATAGCGCTCGCGGCACTTCAGGCGGCGCGCCCATCATACCGGCAGCGATCATCAGACCGGATTGGGCCCGCAATTCGTCCGGCGTCAGGCCTTGGCTTGCAGCCCCGGCACTGATGGCACGGTCGAGCAGGGACAGGTCTTCGAGGCGCAAGCCGAGCCGGTTGATCGTCAGCGGCGCAATCGCCTGCATCGTAAGCTCGGTCGTCTCTTCCGGCGTTTCCGCCACCGATATCTGCTCCGACAAATTGTGCATATTGGCCAGATATTCGCGATAACCGCCGAAGTCCTGCGCGAAGTCGAGGCGCAGTCCATCATGCAGTTCGAGATAATTGTCGCCAGTCGTGTAGGCCCGTCCCGCTTGGGAATCATAGACGGTATTGGCCTCAAGGCTCAGCGCGAGATCTTCATACCCAAGCATGCCGATCGCAGCCGCGAGTTCAGCCCCTGTCGCCTGCGCCGTGTCCGGCACAAGCCGCAACGATCCCATATGCGCGTGGGTTTCAAGCCGGTCATTACGCTCATCAGTGGTCATGACAAACTCGTCGAGCGTCACGGTCATACCAGGCGCCACGACATCGAGATCGCGAATCAAAGCGCGATCAAACAGGTCCATCTGGTCCTCGGGATCGGCGGCATAATAGGCGGATGTCAGCGCGGCCTCATCGGCACCAGAGGCAAGCGCTTCCATCAGGCTTGAATAGCTTGAGGTCTTCAGCCCATCGGCCGAGACTTCGGCCAAGCCAACTGTGACAGGCCCATCCTCGGTCTCCGCCTCGACGGCGAGGCCGAGAAATTCAAACCGGTCCAGCGCGTCGGCGGTGTAATCGCGGAAGGCGAGCCGATCGAGCCGCATCGTAAATACCTCACCGGGTTCACTGCCGGTTACAGCCAGATTATTCATCGCCAGCAAGCCAAAGCGGTAGAGATCCCAGCGTGAGCCGATTGCATCGGCCTCGTCGCCGCGTAGCAGACGACCCAGATCGGCCGACATTTCAGGGTTCGGCGCCTCCAGTGTCACCTGGTCGACCGAGAAACTGCCGTCGTCATCGCTCGCCGATACGCCTTCGAGCGCAAAGCTGTGCAGGAGCAGGTTCCCATCCGCATCGAGCCGCGGCGAGTCGAAGATCATGCGCGCCGCATGAATCTCCTGCGGCGTCGGATCACTGACATCGTCGGCAGATGCCGCATCCCCGTCGGTGGCCTCATCAAGGACAAGCACATCATCCGCATCGGGCGTGTAGTGGAAGGTCACATTCGTAAAGGTATAGATGCCGGACCGGAAATCTGCCCGTTCGAAGCTGATCCGGTTCTCATCGGTGTGATCGAGCCCGATCATCGCCAAGGCCTGGTCGGCGGCGCTGCGATCAAGGCGCGACATATGCTGCGCCTGGGCGCTGCCGACCGGTGCCAGTCCGGTCAAGAGAGCGGCGACTGCCGCACCTATCAAAGCGTGTTTCATACCATCCCCTTCGCTCAATCGTGGTGTTGGAACCCTATCTAACAGCCCAATTATGGCCTGTCGCGGGCAAGACTACCGGTCAAATGGGGGATTGTGCGGGGCTCAATCCCGGCCGAGGCTGGCGAGGAAAGCGGCGATGGGGTCGTCCTGGGGTGTCGCCGTGTCGTCAGATGCCGGGTCTTCGACAGACGGTTCGGCCAGCTGGAGCGGTACGCTCGACGGTTGCGCATCCAGTCCGGTGCGCGGCGCGGCGGTCATGAAAGCGCTGAAAATCCGGGCTGGCGGACCGCCGCCCGTGGCCCGGCGCGTCTGGGAATTATCATCATTGCCGGTCCAGACAACGGCGACCAGATCACCCGCGAAACCGGCAAACCAGGCATCGCGAAAATCATTGGTGGTGCCGGTCTTGCCGCCAACGCTCAGCCCGGCAACTGCCGCGCGCCGGCCGGTGCCCGAGCTGACGACGGTGTGGAGCAGATCATTCATTTTGCCCAGCGTGTGAGCATCCATCACGACCTCGCCCGAGGCGGGCGGTGCGGCATACAAAACCTCGCCATCGCGGGTCTCAATTGAGGCGATGCCATAGGCTCGAGCGCGGTAACCGCCATTGGCGAAGGGCGTGTAGGCCGAGGCCAATTCCATCGGCGTGACTTCGTGCACGCCCAGCGCCAGCGACCGGTCAGCCCGCAACGGGCTCTCTATGCCGAAGCGCGCCGCCAGCCGGGCAACATGACCGCGTCCGGTTTCTTCCGCGATCCGCACCGCGACAGAATTGGAACTGTGGGCGAAGGCCTCGCGCAGGCTCATCGGGCCGCGATATTCGTCATTATAGTTTTGCGGTGACCAGTCGCCGAGCCGGATCGGCGCGTCTTCGCGGATATCGTCCGGGGACAGGCCGGCCTCGAAGGCCGAGGCGTAGACGAAAGCCTTGAAAGCCGAACCGGGCTGTCGCTGGGCGAGCACGGCCCGATTGAACTGGGAGGTGGCATAGCTGCGCCCGCCGACCATCGCCCGCACCGATCCGTCGTGGGCCAGCGCCACCAGCGCGGCTTCACCGGCCCCGAGTGCGAGGTCTGGATCATCCATCACAGCGGCAACGGCGCGCTCCGCCGCGCGCTGCGCATCAACATCGAGCGTGGTGCGAACGATCAGATCGCCATGATCACCGCCAACCAGCGCGCGCACATCCTGCGCGACCCAGTCGATGAAGTACTGCGCGCCCGGGCTGGACGCACCGCGCGAGACCCGGATCGGTGTTTCGGCCGCCTCGATGCGTTCCTGTTCGGTGATGCGGCCGGTCTGGGTCATCAGATCGAGCACCACGGTCGCTCGCGCCGCAGCGCGCTGGGCGTCATTGACCGGGCTATAGCGCGAGGGGGCTTTCAGGAGGCCGGCCAGAAGCGCCGCTTCGCCGAGATTGAGCTCGCTGGCCGTCTTGCCGAAATAGCGCGTCGATGCCGCCTCAATGCCCCAAGCGCCGCCGCCGAAATAGACGCGGTTGAGGTAGAGCTCGAGGATCTCGTCCTTGGTGAAGCGGCTCTCGAGCCAGAAGGCGAGCATCACTTCCTGCACCTTGCGCCGGATCGTGCGCTCGGAGGTGAGGAAGAGGTTTTTCGCCAATTGCTGGGTCAAGGTCGATCCGCCCTGCACCACATGTCCGGCGCGGATATTGGCCAGCAAGGCGCGTCCGGTGCCGATCAGGTCGATTCCGAAATGGCTGTAGAAACGGCGATCCTCGACGGCCATCACGGCGTCAGGGACATAATCGGGCAGATCCTCGATCACCGCCAGGCGGCCATGGGCTGAGCCCCGGCGCGCAATCAGCCGGCCATCATGATCGTAAAAGGCCAAGCTGGGTGCACGCTCGACTTCAATCAGGCCGGAGGTGTCGGGCAGATCGCGCGCGATGGACACCAGCCAGCCTGCCATGCCCAGTCCGACCAGCAGGACGAGGCTGACAGCCACCCGCCACAAGCCACCCCCGCCGCGCGGCGAGCGGCGTTTGGCTGGCGCGCGCGCTGCGGGCCGATTGGCCCGCGTCGCGTCAAGCGGGGTTGCAGGCCTGCGGGCCATGGCGTGTCCTTGACGAATGACGAAGCCTTCATCTGCGGGATTCGGAGTTAATTCCCGATGAAGAGCAGCGCTTGCTGACTTGCCCCGGAAGCCTTCGCGCGCCAACATGCGGGCAAAGGGGATTTGTCATGTCCATCAAGCGTTCTGTTGCACTTTTGACCCTGCTGCTCGGCTCACTCAGCCTGTCCGGCTGTATCGGCCTGTATGAGGGCGCCGACTCGGTTTGTCCGCACGGCGATCCGAATGCCGATAACTGGCCCTATTGCGGTGCGGCCCAACCGGGCGGCTCGCAGCCGCGCCACATGGTCGAACCCGATCACGGTCAGTAGTCAGGCGCTTTCGGCCGCAGCGTCGAATTCGCTCTCCGGCTCGGCCGTCGGGGTCACGGCCCCGGCCTGACGCGCAAAGCGGATCAGGACTGTGCCGGCCGCATCGGGCAATTTGGAGCTGCCACCCAGCAGGGCGACGCTGCCATTTGGCCGCCGCGCGAGGATGAAGTCGGCACCGTCGCCGGCGTCCTCAAGGCATTGCTCGAGCGAATATTCGTCGGTCAACCGGGTAGACTTGAACCGCCAGCCACCCCACCAGTCCCGCGCCAGCCCGTCATAGCCGCGGCCGCGGCGGATCAGCGTCCGGCCACGCGCGGTGAAGGCGATGGCGCGCGGATCTTCATCCAGATTCGTCGACTCAACCGCCCCGTCGAAGCCGGAGAGCTGGAACACATGGCTGCGTCCCAGTTCAGGAGCGTATTCGATACAGACCAGCGCATTATAGGCATCATTGGGCGTCACCGCGAGCAAAGCAGAGAAGCGCGAGGGTTCCAGTCGCCAGTCGGCGGTCTCTGACAGCACTTCGCCGTAATAGACATCATGTCCGGCCAGGCGTGCCGCCCGCAAACGCCGCCAGCTGGTGTCGGCGATAGTCACCGGCACGTCGGCCTTTTTCAGCGCATCGGCCAAGCCCAGGCTCCAGGGATTGGCACCGACGATCAATAGCCGGTCCGGGCCCGTTTCCGACAGGCCAAGCCAGCGGGCCAGTGGCGCGACGGCAAAGCCGCAGCCGAAAACACTGGCAAACACAGCCAGAAATACCAGGGGCGCGAGCACCGCTGCATCCTCGCGGCCGCCCTCAAGCAGGTTGACGGACAAATGCCCCGCCGTCGCAGCTGCCACGACACCGCGAGGACCGATCAGGCCGACGAACCCGACTTCGGGCAGGTTGAGGCCAGAGCCCAGCGTCGCCAGAAACACAGCGACCGGACGCACCACAAGGATGATGGCGGCAACGGCGGCGAAATGCTGCCAGCCGAGTGAGGTCAGGGCTGCCGGTGTCAGCGAGGCTGCCAGCACGACAAAAACACTGGCGACAAGGATCGAGGCGATACCCTCCTTGAAGCGGCGCATCTCCTCGATGGAGGCCAGGCGTGAATTGGCCACGACCAGCCCGAACACCGTGACGGCAACCAGGCCGGTCTCTGATGCGAGCGTGTCGGCCACGGCGTAGCAGACCAGAACCGCTGCCAGCACCAAGGGGGCTTTCATCGGTTCGGGGACCCAACCGCGCCGGAAAGCGTGCGAGAGGGCGACGCCAGAGGCGAAGCCGAGCGCGGCGCCGATGGCGATGCCGAAGGACAGCGCCAGGGCGGCCGTGCTCCAGCTATTGCCGAGTTGGGTCTGATGGATTGCTTCAAACACAAAAACGGCGGCTAGCGCCCCGATCGGATCGTTGACAATGCCTTCCCACTTCAGCACCGAAGCGATGCGCGGCGGTAATTTGGCCTGGCGCAACATGGGCAGCACCACGGTCGGCCCGGTGATGGTCAGCAGGGCGCCGATCATCGCCGACAAATCCCAAGCCAGACCGGCGATGAAGTGCAAGACCAGCGTCGCTAGCCCCCAACCGAGCGGAAAGGCGAGAATGACCATGCGGCGAACGGCAGTCGATGCATCGCGCAATTCGCGGAAATTCAGCGTGATGCCGCCCTCGAACAGGATAATCGCCACGGCCAGCGCAATCATCGGCCGCAAATAATCGCCGAAGCTCTCATCCGGCGTGAGTATGGGGTGTCCCAGTGTCACCGCTGCGATCGGGCCGAGCAGCAGCCCGGCGCCCATCATCAGCACAATCGAGGGCCAGCGCAGGCGCCAGGCCAGCCATTGGGCGGCGACACCTGAACCGGTGATGATCGCGATAGTCAGGGGAAGGTCAGAAGCAGCTTCTATCATGGGGCACCTGATAACGTGTTTCGGACCCGTCGTCGCCTGCCAGGCACGCCGAAGCACAGGGAGGCGAAAATGGAAAGTTTACCCTTCGAGG
The DNA here is from genome assembly GCF_963975345.1 of uncultured Maricaulis sp. NCBI lineage: Bacteria > Pseudomonadati > Pseudomonadota > Alphaproteobacteria > Maricaulales > Maricaulaceae > Maricaulis > uncultured Maricaulis sp. Next base: position 82,907 of record NZ_CAXBGE010000006.1, read on the forward strand.
CCCAGACAGCCCTGGTCTCATTTACTGCAGCAATCCTGATTGGAGGGCCGGTTGCCCTGATCGGTGTCGACCGTGCGGTCACCGTCGCGCGGCTGGCCACCAGCTTCGCGATGAAGCGCCAACTGACCACCATGATCGGCCTTGGCCTTCTGGGTTGTCTCGGCGCAGCGGCCGGCGGTCTGATCGGCGCACCCGATGCGGCTGCGCCCGGTCTGCTCGCCAGCCTGTTCAACTAACGCTCTGATTTCGTTATCGGACGGGTCCAGCGGCATCTTCCGGCTTGTGCAGGAATTCGAATCCGATGGCGTGATCGCCATAATCTCCATTCTCGTAGAAATCGGCCTGCTGCGAGAACCAGACGGTCAAATGCTCGAACAGCGTGTCATATAATTTCACGAGCTGTTCGGCTCGAACCGGCAATTCGAGCGCAAACGTGCTGCCATTCTCGATCTCGATTTCCATCTCCGGCCCCTTCTTGGTGCAAGTCAGCACCACGCGCAGCCAGTCGCCGGTGCGTGAGACCCTGACGGCGAGACCGAAACTGATCGAATCCAGCGGCAGGAATCCCGTCCCTGACACTGAAAAGGCGCCGCTCTGATAGGCTTGCGGTGCCCATTCGCCGGTCGGCGGCACCAGATAGACGCAGACTGGCTCGCCGCCGGACAAGTAGCGGCAAAAGCCGGAAGAAACACTTTCGGCCACGTTTCTGACATGGGCATAATTGTCGAGGCTGAAGCGGCCATAGCGCTCGGCGGCGTCTGCCAGGACGTCAAAGTGGCTCGGTTCGGTCATTTCACTCTCCCGCGGATGTCACAATCAAGTTAGTGTGTTGCGATCACAAACGGGAGGGGCGAATGCGGTATTCCATCCAGGCAGCGGCGATTGGTGCAGCGATGGCTCTGACCGGGCTGACAGCCTGTGCCCCGCCAGCCGAACAGGCCCCTCATCTTTGGCAGACGCTGACCGGTGCCCCGACCCAAGTGATTGCCCATCGCGGCGCCAATGGAGAACTGCCCGAGCACACGCTCGAAGCCTACACGCTGGCGATCGAACAAGGGGCTGACATCATCGAGCCGGACCTCGTTTTGACCTCCGATGGCGTCTTCGTGGTGCGCCATGACCGTTATTTGTCAGACAGCACCGATATCGCTGACCACCCCGAATTTGCTGACCGCCGCCGCATTGTGGGCGATCGGGAAGATTGGTGGACCGATGACTTCACCCTCGCCGAAATCCGCACCTTGCGGGCGCGGCAAGTCCGCGAGGGGCGCTCGACCGAGTTTGACGGGCTCTATTTGATCCCGACTTTTGAAGAGGTGCTCGATCTGGCGGCGGCCCATGGCGTGGCGACAGAGCCAGAGGTCAAATCGCCTTCGCAACTCATCGCCGCCGGTCTCGACCCCTTGCCCGAACTGGTCCGTATTCTGCGTCAACGTGGTCTCGACACCGCCGACGCCCCGATTGCGATCCAGTGTTTCGAACCGGATTTCCTTGCGCGGCTGAATGGCGAGATCGACTCGCCGCTTTTGATGCTGGTGTTTCAGATGCAGGAACTTGAGCCGGGTCTCGACCCGCTGATCCCGACCGTGGCGCTGGAGGATATGGTCGCTTTCGCCGATGGCGTCGGGCCTTACAAGGCTCTGCTGGTCGATGAAGATGGCCAGGATACCGGCTTCATCGCCCGCGCCCATGCGCTGGGGCTGTTCGTCCACCCCTGGACTTTCCGCGATGATGATCCAGTTGGCGACGGCGCCGATATCGAGACCGAGCTGCGCCGGATCTATGATCTGGGCGCTGATGCGGTCTTCACCGATTTTCCGGCGACCGCTGTGCGGGTCCGCGATGCCATGGCTGCGGAATAGCCCGGGCTGTAACCCTCTATCAGGACATCAGACATGAAAATGGCGCGGGAGCTAGCTCCCGCGCCACAGAATCTTGCGACCCTTTTTTCAGACCTTAGTCAGCGAACTGGAGGTTCACTGCCTTAGGGCCTTTACCGCGACGATCCGGCTCGGTGTCGAAAGCGACTTTTTGACCGTCGCTCAGACCTGGCAGACCCGACGCTTGCACGGCAGAAATGTGCACGAAGACGTCATTGCCGCCTTCATCAGGAGTAATAAAACCAAAGCCTTTGCTTTGATTGAAGAATTTGACCGTACCTGTGGCCATGATGGGGGAACCTTCCCTGTATTCATGCTCCGCGTCCGGGCACAATCCATATTGTACACACCAGCGTCCCGGTGTGGGTGTTACGGACGTGAAGTCGGGGAAGGCTGAATTCGAATTGTCCGATGAACGAGGCATCGGATAGGCGATCAGTATTCCGTCCGGCCTATATGGCCGCCCGTTAGGAGGGGTTATACGCACACGTCCACGAAGAAATCAAATGAATCCGGTATGGCGCTTGGCAGCACCTGAGTCATAATCATTATCCGGAGGTGAGCGATGACCACAAATGACCGCAATCAATACCTGTTGTCCGGCGGCGCCCTGGCGATATCGGCCATCGCCATGGTTTTCAGCTTTCTGCAATTGCGGGCTGCCGACCGGGAATTGGAGGCCAATGTCTGGCCCTATGTCGATCTGTCGATCACGCTGCAGGCTGATCTGTTCGAGCTGGAATTGTCGAACAAGGGCCTCGGCCCGGCCCTGATCCACGAATTCCACATCGTCCAGGACGGGGTTGAGGTCGCTCATCCGCTCGAACTTCTGACCCTGGCCCGCTATCCCCAGTCCAACATGTCGATGACCGTCGCGACCGTGCCGGATTCCGTGCTCGCGGTTGGCGAGGAACTGACCGCCTTTCGCATCTCTGCCGAGGATCTGGGGCGCGCCTTGGGTCCGACACTCACCGGGCTCGAAATCCAGATTTGCTATTGTTCGATCAATGATGCCTGCTGGAATAATTATGCCAGCACCAGTTTTAGGGATCGTGCCGAGAGCTGCCAGACCCAGAGCATCGATCTCGACCGGGCCCTGCGGCAGTTTGATGAAGCCAGCCCTGAAACGGAGACGCCATGACCCGCCGCCGCTTCCTTGACCGCACTCACCGCAATCGCTCGCGCCGCGATCAGGCCAATCGCGGCTTCAATCCGGCCGGCATGATCCGCCTGGCAGGCTTCGGCGCAGCACTGGTCATCTTCCTCGGCGTCTATGTCGGCTTCGCCCGCCAGGGGGAAACCATCTATGACGGCCGCTGGGGCGTGCTGCAGCGGCTGATCACGCCGCTCTTCTTTGGCGTCAATGCGCTAGAGCTACTGGTTCTCCTCATCGTCGGCTTCGTCGCCTGGCGGATCTGGGCGCGGATGCGCTAGCCCACAAGGCCGCTTCTGCCTTGAAACTCCCATGATTCACCCCTAGCCACACACAGGCCCCGGGGCTATGTCCCTGCCTGATCGGCATGGATCAATTTGGGCACGGCAAAGGACGAAACCATGGGTGTACGGGTAGCGGTATTCGGTGCGACGGGCGCAGTCGGCAAAGAAATGCTCACGATTCTTGAAGAGCGGCTGTTTCCGGCCGACGCGATTCATGTCCTCGCCAGCCGCAAATCGATGGGCAAGGAAGTCTCCTATGGCGACCGCATCCTGAAATGCGTCAATGTCGACAGCTTCGATTTCTCGACCGTTGATCTGGTCCTGATGTCGGCCGGCAGCGATGCCTCACGGGAATGGACACCAAAAATCACCAAGGCCGGCGCGATTGTCGTCGACAACTCCTCCGCCTGGCGGATGGACCCCGATGTGCCGCTGGTGGTGCCGGAAGTAAATTCCGACGCGCTCGAAATGGTGACGAAGAAGCGCATCGTCGCCAATCCGAACTGTTCGACCATCCAGCTGATGGTGGCGCTGAAGCCGCTGCATGACCGTGCGACAGTTCTGCGCGTCAATTGCGCAACCTACCAATCCGTCTCCGGCGCTGGCCAGGCCGGGATGGATGAGCTGTGGACCCAGACCAAGGGCATTTTCGTCAATGATCATGCCGACCCGGTCGCCTTCACCAAACAGATCGCCTTCAATGTCATCCCGCACATCGACGAATTCATGGAGGATGGTTCCACCAAGGAAGAGTGGAAGATGATGATGGAGACCAAGAAGATCCTCGATCCCAAGATCAAGCTGTTCGCGACCTGCGCCCGCGTGCCGGTTTTCGTCGGCCATTCCATCGCCGCCCATATCGAGCTGGCAAACCCGCTCAGCGCCAAGGAAGCGCGCGCCCTGCTGCGCGAAAGCCCCGGTCTGATGGTGATCGACAAGCATGAGGACGGTGGTTACATGACGCCGGTCGAATCCGTCGGCGAATTCGCCACCTTCGTCTCCCGCATCCGCGAAGACCCGACGGTCGAAAATGGCCTCGCTCTGTGGATCGTCGCCGACAATCTGCGCAAGGGCGCTGCCCTCAACGCGGTCCAGATCGCCGAAGGCCTGAATAATCGCGGTCTGCTGAAACGGGCGTGATCGGCGGGTGCTTCGCCCGACATTTCTGCATCGCCGCCAATCGCAAGAAACGGCTCGCCATCGGGATGGTGACTGCTTAAGTGCGGGGCTTGATCGCACACGAGAGCCCGCCCGATGAGTGAAAACACGACCCCCGAAGTCCGCCGCGCTTTGTTTGCCGGCCTGGCCGGCTATCTGATCTGGGGCGTTTCGCCTCTGTATTTCCAGTTGGTCGGCTTTGCCGGGGCGCTGGAGATTGTCGCACACCGGGTGGTGTGGTCGCTGCCGATGCTGTTCGCGGCGCTGTGGTTTGCCGGCAAGCTGCGCCCGGCCTTCGATGCGCTGAAGGACAAGCGCGTCCTGCTGACGCTGGCCGCGACTTCCGTGCTGATCTCGATCAACTGGCTGCTCTTCATCTATGCCGTCATTAATGACCGCGTGCTCGAGGCCTCGCTGGGCTATTATATCAACCCGCTGATGAGCGTGGCCGTCGGCGTGGTCATTCTGCGCGAGCCGCTCGGACCGTGGCGGATTTCGGCGATCGTGCTGGCGACGCTGGGCGTGCTCAATCTGATCATCTCGGCCGGAACAGTGCCGTGGATCTCGCTGGCGCTGGCCGTCAGCTTCACCGGCTATGGCTATCTGCGCAAAACCGTCGCCGTTGATGGGCGCATCGGCCTGTTCTGGGAGACCGCCTTCCTGCTGCCGGTCGCGCTCGGCGCCGTGGTGTGGATCCAAATGTCGGGGCAGGGCCATTTCCTGCAGAGCCCGGCCCATGCGGGCCTGCTGATCCTTGCCGGCCTGATCACCATCGTGCCGCTGCTGCTTTACATTATCGGCGCGCGCGGGCTGCGGCTGTCGACCATGGGCTTGCTGCAATTCACGGCACCCAGCCTGCAATTCGCCATCGGGGTCATGAGCGGTGAAACCTTCACCTCGGCCCATCTGGTCACTTTCGTACTGATCTGGGCCGGCGTCGCGACCTTCGCCTGGAGCCAGTTGCGGCGCGAGCGGGTCGCTGTGGCGACAAATCCGTAAGGCTCGGATAGTCTGAGACTAAATGGAGACCTCATGAGCGATTTTCCCGCGCCGACCCGCATCAAGACCAATGGCATCGACCTGTCCGTGCATCTGGCCGGCCCGGAAGACGGCCAGCCTCTGCTGCTGGCGCATGGCTGGCCGGAGCTGGCTTATTCCTGGAAGAATCAGATCCCGGTGCTGGCCAAGGCCGGCTATCGGGTGATCGCACCGGATCTGCGCGGTTTTGGCGGGTCCGACTGCCCCGAAGGCGTCGAAAACTACGATGTCGACACGATGGTCGGTGATTTCACCGGCCTGCTGGATACGCTCGGGCATGAGAAGGCGGTCTTCATCGGCCATGACTGGGGCGGGATTCTGGTTTGGCACGCGGCGATGCTGGCGGCGGATCGCGTGCAAGGCGTGATCGGCGTCAACACGCCGCATCTACCGCGCGGGGCCGAGGCGCCAACGCATTATTTCCGCGAGATCGGCGGCGAAGATCACTACATCCTGCGCTTCCAGGAGCCGGGCCAGGCGGAAAGCGTATTCGAAGGCCGCGAGGATGATTTCTTCGCCTTCATCTTCGGCAAACCGCCGACGGCAGAACAATTCGAAGCGCTCTACCCGGCCATCACCCATATCCCGCGCCTGTTCGAGCAATTCAAAGGCCGCGAGGAAGACCGCATCGTGGTCGGCCCTGCGGACCGGAAAGTCTATGCCGACGCCTATCGCAAGACCGGCTTCGGTCCGGGCATGAATCTCTACCGCAATTTCGACGCCAATTGGCGCCGCATGGGCGGCGTCGATCACCGGCTGTCCATGCCGTGCAAGCTGGTCGCGGCCGAATGCGATTTCATGTTGCCGCCCAAGCTGGCGGCCTGGATGCCGGCGCTGTGCAAGGATGTCGATATCGACATTCTCGAAAATTGTGGCCACTGGACGATGTGGGAGCAGCCGGAAATGCTCAACGCCTATCTGCTGGAATGGTTGAACCGGCGCTTTCCGGCTTGAGTCCAGACCTCCAGCCCGTCCCTCAAACCCAGGGAGAAAGCCTTGAAACTCTTCCAGACCACCATCCTCGTGCGCGATTATGACGAGGCCATCGCTTGGTATCGTGACCAGATGGGTTTCGCCCTGATCGGGGATACAGCCCTCTCGCCGGACAAGCGCTGGGTGGTGATGTCGCCGGGCGAGGGCGGGGCGGAAATCCTGCTGGCGCGGGCAGCGGGCGGAGAAGAGCAAGCGGCGATCGGCAATCAGGCCGGCGGACGGGTTCTGGTCTTCCTGCAGACCGACGATTTCGAGACCGATTACACCCGCATGAAAGCCGCCGGCGTCGAATTCATCGAGGCCCCGCGCGACGAAGCCTATGGCCGGGTTGTCGTGCTGCGCGATCTCTATGGCAATCTGTGGGATCTGATCGGCGCGCCGGTCTGATCGCAATCAAAGGCAGCCGTAAAGCGCCTCGATCAAACGCAGCGGCCTTGGGTCGCCGGCGAGATGGTGTTTTTGCCGGTTCATCACATAGGCGGCGCTCAGGCCACGCACCGGATCGGCCATGGCGCAGGATCCACCCCAGCCGGAATGGCCGACCGCTGCCGGTTCCGGACCGTAAAACCCGCCATGGGTATTGCGCATCACGCCGGCTCCCCAGGACAGATCGAACGGCAAGACCTTGTCCGGTCCACAAACCCGCTCGCGCGTCAGCGCCTCCAGGGTCTCACTGGAGATGAAGCGCTTGTTTTCAAGCCTGCCACCATCGGCATAGACACTCATCAGCCGGGCCAGCGCCCGCGCCGTGGAATGCCCGTTGGCGGCGGGAAATTCATGCATGCGCCATTCGGTTGCGCCCCGGCGCCCCGGCGAGGACCAGGGCTTGAGGAAAGCCAGTTGGCGCACGGGCGTGGTCGGACCCAGATCAGGCAATTGCCGCGGCATGGCGTGTTCGGCGACGCGGCCATGCTCGCTTTCCGGCAGGCCGATGTGAAAATCAATTCCGCCGGGGCCGCAAATATCCTCACGCAGGATGGCGCCAATCGAGCGCCCATCGGTGCGGCGCGCCAAAACATCAACGATGAAGCCAAAGGTCACCGGGTGATAGCCTGAGCCGGTTCCCAGCTCCCACAGCGGCGTCTGGCGCGCGAGCTTGGCCTCGATCAGCTTGGCATTGAACCAGTCGGCGGCGTCCATTTCCTCGGACAGGCCCGAAAGACCCGCCTGATGCGACAGCGCTTGGGCAACGGTGACGGACGACTTGCCGCTGGCGGCGAATTCCGGCCAGAAATCAGCGACCGGCGCGTCGTAATCCAGCAGGCCGCGATCAACCAGGCGTGCAATCACCAGCGCCGCCACGGCCTTGCCGGTTGAGTAAACAGGCACCAGCGTATCGGCCTGCCAGAGGCGCGTCTTCTTGCGATCAGCCCAGCCTGCATGAATATCGACCACGAGCTCGCCGTCCAGCCTGACCGCGAAACCGGCACCGATCTCGTCCTGGTCAGCCCAATTGGCCAGGAAGGCTTCAGCGACCGGTTCGAAACCGGCGGCGACATGGCCTTCAAGCTCGGGCAGAGGGATGGAGATTGTATCTGTGGTCGGGTTGGAGGTCATGCGTTGGGCTATCCTGTTCGGGCGCCGGCGATCAAGCGGGCGATGGCAGCTACAGCGCTTCCGCCGCAAGGCTGATGAGCGGTTCGTGCAACAAACCGGCGTCTGCCGCCAGAGGCAATTCAGCGCACCCTCGCTCATTGGCCCGCATCACCAGGCTGACCGTCGCCGCGACCGAAGTCTCCAGCGCGGAGCGGGCATCAGCGCCGCCCAAGCGGGCCGCGACGAAGGCCGCTGTCAATACATCGCCGGTTCCTTTCGGCGATTGTTCGCAGCGCTCATGGGTGACGATCCAAGCCTCGTCGCCCTCGACATACATCACGCCGATAAGGCCATGACGCGGCAAGGAGGAGACCAGTACCGGACGTTCCAGCGCCCGGGCGGCGCGCAGCATCGAAGCGAGATCGGTCAGGGCGCGGCCGGTCAGATGGCCGAGCTCGAAAGCATTGGGCGCCACCAGATCGGCGCGCGGCAGCAAGTGGTCCCGGATTGCGTTCGCGACGTCCGGCCCGACATACAGCCCACCCGGTGCATCGCCCATCACGGGGTCGATCACGATCCAGGGACGCGGTGGGTTGGACTGCGTGGCCTCGCCGGCCGGCGCGCCTTTGCGGACACGATCAACCGCAGCAGCCGCCGCAAACACCTGAGCGGCACTTGCAAAATACCCCGTCAGCACCAGATCAGTGCGGTCGAGGGCGCCATGCGCTTCGATCCCGTCAACCATGGACTGGATGATCTCGTGCCCGACCGCAGCCCCGCCCGGATCGCCCAAGCCTGGTTGGCGGCCATACAGCACAGTGGGAACGAGCATGGTCGCAATGCCGGACGCGTTGAGCACAAGCCCGCTCACGCCCCCACCAACGGTGGACGCTGCAACATGGCTAGAAATCAACAGCGCCAATGGCATGGGAAATATGCTACATCCCTTTCCCCGTCCTTCGAAAGCCCCTCATGAAGCGCCTGATTCGTTCCGCCCTGTTTGTCCCGGCCAATAATCCGCGCGCGATCGAAAAAGCGGTCCAGCTGGGCGCCGACATGCTGGTGCTCGACCTGGAAGACGCGGTCGGGCCTGACGACAAAGAGGCCGTGCGCGCGCTGGTGCCCGAGATCCTGGAGCGCTGGAAATCCTCCGGTGCCCTGCGCGCCGTGCGGGTCAATGCAGGCGATACCGTCTGGGGTGCCGTCGATCTGCGCGCCGCGAGCCAAGCCGAAGCGGTTGTCCTGCCCAAGGTCGATCAGGTCGGTGATCTGCATGCCGCGCGCTCGATTCTAAATGCTTATGGATCATCAGTGCCACTATGGGCGATGATCGAGACGCCGCGCGGCGTGCTCAATGTCGCGGCCATCGCCGGCGCGACCGGTACAGGGCTGGGTGGTTTGATGGCCGGGGTCAATGATCTCGCCCGTTTGCTGCGCTGTGCCCCCGATCATGACCGCACCGCCATGCTGCCGCACCTGGCGCAAATTCTCTGCGCCGCCCGCGCCAATGGGCTGTATGCGCTCGACGGCGTCTATAATGCGTTTCGCAATCATGACGGTTTTCGCCGTGAGGCGCGCCAGGGCCGCACGCTCGGCTTTGACGGCAAGACGCTGATCCATCCCGATCAGGTCGAGCCGGCGCATCTTTGTTTTCAGCCCACTTCGGAGGAGCTGGAGCGCGCGGCGCAAATCGTCGCGGCCTTCACCGACCCGGCCAATGCCGCCAAGGGCGTGATCAATCTCGATGGTGATATGGTCGAGCGGCTGCATCTCGAAGCGGCGCGGGCCCTGTTGTCAGCCGGCAGCGGCAACGACCCCTGATGGCACAGGAAACGTAACCAATAACAGGTTTGGACTTTTACAAATGGGGCCGAAACGGCTTTCATTGGCGGAACTGAGGAATTCTACATGACTGATTCGACCACCATCTGGCACAATCCGCGGTGCTCAAAATCCCGCCAGACCCTGGCCTTGCTGGAAGCACGCGGCGGTGCGCTGACCATTCGCAATTACATGGAAGACAAGCCAAGCGTGGCCGAGCTGAAAGACGTGATGAAAAAACTCGGCTTCACTTCGGCGCATGAATGGCTGCGCAAGAATGAACCCGATTATCGCGAGCTCAGCCTCAAGGCTATCGAAGACGAGGCCGCGATCATCAAGGCGATGTCGACCCACCCCAAGCTGATCGAACGCCCGGTCGTGATCCACGGCAAGCGCGCCATGATCGGCCGTCCACCGGAACAGGTTCTGGAACTTTTCTAGGTGCCCGTGCGCCGGCCGGCCATGGGTCACGTCGGCGCACGCCCCGGATTCCCGATAATTTATGCGTTGCAGCCGCGAGCGACGCTGACCACTACATGCGCTCCACCGCCGCGACACGCATCGGAGCGAAAATGCGCATTGCCGTCGTCGATGATGATCCGATTGAGCTGATCTTGCTGCGCGACCTGTCTGCCGATTTCGACAGCACACTTGAGTTCGAGGGTCACACCACAGTGCGTTCATTGCTCGAATCCGGCCCGCAGCAATATGATCTGCTCTTCCTGGATCGCCGAATTCCGCCACATCGCGAATATTACGAAACTCTGCCAATGCTGGAATCGGCCGGATATGACGGCCGCGTCGTCATGATGACGGCGCATGATTCAGGCGTGGAGAATGGCGATTACCGTTTCGAGCTTGTCGGCCCGGTCAACAAAATCGACCTGCTTCAGCCCGACACTTTGAAGGCGCTCATCCACCACGCGTGAAGCCGGTCGCTGTGCCTATACAGGCATCTTCAGCAAGCTGCGGATCACGTCACCAAGCTGGCGCGCCTCGTCGGCCCGGGCCGAGCCCCGGCGCCAGGCAATCCCGATCTCGCGCCCGACTATGGGTGGATCGAACGGCCGCACCGCCAAGTCCAACTGATCCACCAGGCCAGCCTCAACCGCCATGCGGGGCAGGAGGGTTGCGCCCAAGCCGGCTTTGACCATCTGGACCAGCGTATGCAGGCTGGTGGCGGAAAAATCAGTGCGCACCCGGCCGGCGGAACAGGCCGCCAGCGCGTGATCGCGCAGGCAATGGCCGTCCTCAAGCAGCAGCAGCGGTTCGTCGATCAGGTCGGCGGATTTCAGGTTCGCGTGTTGCGCCAGCGGATGTGACGGCTCGCAGCAGAACAGGAATTCATCGGAACCCAGAACATGCGTCTCGATCATCGCGGCTTCAAATGGCAGTGCCACCAGAGCGGCGTCGAGACGGCGCTCAAGCAGGGCATCATAGAGCCGGTGCGTCAGATCCTCGCGCAGATAAAGCTCAAGCTTGGGAAATTTGCGCCGCACGGTCGGCAGGACGCGCGGCAAGAGGAAGGGCGCGATCGTCGGGATAACACCGAGCTTGAGTGGGCCACAGAGCGGCTCGCCAGCGCCTTGGGCGGCAACGACCAGATCTTCGGCCTCGGTCATCACCCGCCGGGCCCGGCTCAGCGCGGCTTCGCCCGCCGGTGTCAGCGTGGCACCGCGTGCGCCGCGCTCCACCAGGACGACGCCCAGGATCGCCTCCAGCTCCTTGATCGCCGCACTCAGCGTCGGTTGGGTGACGAAGACGGATTCGGCGGCGCGCGAGAAACTGCCATGCTCGGCGAGGGCCAGCAGGAATTGAAGTTGGCGCAAAGTCGGTAGCTGGGTCATCTATCGAAAATACCTATGGATCGGCAAAATATAATCCATTGGGTTTATTGCAGCGTCAAGGGCATAGGTGGCTGGACAAAAGGCGCCGGCGATATCGGCCGGCTCAATCAAGTGGAGAGTGACATGTTGGGTATTGGCGAAAAACTGCCGGATTTTGAGATTGTTGGCGTGAAGCCGGGTTTCAATGCGCATGAGGAAAACGGCGTATCCGCCTTCGAGAAAATTACCCAGGAGAGCTTTGCCGGCAAGTGGAAGGTTATCTTCTTCTACCCCAAGGATTTCACCTTCGTCTGCCCGACCGAGATCGCAGCCTTTGCCAAGCTCAATGGCGAATTCGAAGATCGTGACACCGTGGTGATGGGTGGCTCGTCCGATAATGAGTTCTGCAAGCTGGCCTGGCGCCGCGAGCATCCTGATCTGGACAAGCTGCCGATGTGGCAGTTCGCCGATTCGACCGGTTCCTTGATCGATTCCCTCGGCATTCGCACCGATGACGGCGTCGCTTATCGCGCCACCTTTGTGGTTGATCCCGACAATGTCATCCAGCACGTCTACGTCACCAATCTCAATGTCGGCCGCAATCCGGAAGACACGCTGCGGGTGGTTGATGCGCTGCAGACCGACGAGCTTTGCCCGTGCAACCGTCCGGTGGGCGGCGAAACCCTCTAGTCTGAAATCCGGGCAGCGCGTCCCACCCCCCGGGACGCTGCCTGCGCGACCCCGAGATCGTTCGTATCCCCCACGGCGGTCTCGGGGTTTTTTCAGACCTACACCTTGCAATTAAGACTTAATAGCATCGGAGATCGTGATGAACCTCGAAGACCTCAAGAACGCTTTGCCCGATTACGCCAAGGATTTGAAACTCAACCTCTCTTCCCTGGCGCGCGAAACCGATCTCGACGATCAGAAGAAATGGGGCGCCTTCCTCGCGACCGCCTATGCCATAGGCGAGCCGACAACCTTGCGCGCCATCCGCACCGAAGCCGAACTCAGGATGGATCCGGCGGCCCTCACCGCTGCCAAGGCTGCGGCTGCGATCATGGGAATGAATAATGTGTATTACCGCTTCGTCCACCTGTCGAAGAACAAGGAATACGGCGCCTTGCCGGCCCGTTTGCGGATGAATCTGCTCGCCAATCCCGGCGTCGAGAAGGTCGATTTCGAATTATGGTCGTTGGCGGTCTCCGCGGTGAATGGTTGCGGTCTGTGCATCGACAGCCATGAGACCGAACTGCGCCAGCACGGCCTGACCAGCGCCCAGATCCAGAGCGCTGTTCGCATCGCGGCGACGGTTAACGCGGTCGCGCATGTCCTCGCTGCGGAGAGTGTTGTTTAGGCATTTTTAAGACAATCGCCACATTTGGGCATCCCCGTGATGCTTACAAAAACGACTGGTTTCAGGCATCTTTTGTGAGTTTTCCACAGGGCTTGTAAATTACAATAAGCTCCGTATAATGAGCTTATGTCCATGATTGACCATTCTTTCGACCATCTGCCCAAGCGTACCAATGCCGAGAGCCATGCGCTCCGGGGCGGTCGGACATGGTTTTCCAACCGGACAATATCGCGTGCGCGGCATTTTGCCGACTTGCCGTGGAGCCATCTCTTGCTCCCACTGGGCATTTCGGTAGCCCTGGTGGCCAGCGGCCAATTGCTGCTGAGCGGTGATCTGGCAGGCTTGGCCAATTTGCTGGGCGGCGCCGGGTTGGTTTATTCCGTTCACCGCATCCTGTCGAAATTGACCCTCGGCTTCGAACGCGACTGATCGCCGTGCGCGCCGCCTCTGACGCTCTCCATCTCTGACAATTGACCGGCCCGCTGCAGGCATTAGTGTGTGGGCAAGGTAAATTCGATGCGGCCACCGGCCTGCGTCACGGGGGATAAATTCATGGGTTGGTGGTTCTCAATCAAACTCTGGCAGCGCGTTCTGATCGCTCTGGTCGCAGGCGTCGCCTTCGGCCTGACGACATCGCAGATCATGGGCCAGGACGCGGCGACCGCCTGGATATCCACCTGGGTATATCCCATCGGCACTGCCTTTATCAGACTGATCCAGATGCTGATCGTGCCGCTGATCTTCACCACGCTGGTTTCCGGCGTGATTGCGATGGGCAAGCCGTCCAAACTGGGCACGCTGGGCTTGAAGACGATTGCCCTCTATCTCGTCACCACCCTGTTCGCCAATATCATCGGTTTGACGTTCGGGACGATTTTCCGGCCTGGCGTCGGCGCTGATCTTGGCGATGTCGTCGCCGTGCCGGTCTCGACCGACGCGCCCTCGATCATCGATCGCCTGCTGGACGTGATCCCGACCAATCCGATCGCCGCGCTTGCGGATGGGGATGTGCTGGCGATCATCTTCTTCTCGGTCTTCGTTGGCGTCGCCATTCTGGCGACCGGCAAGGCCGGCAAGCCCGTGGGTGAGCTGTTCAATTCTGCCGCCGAAGTCGTGCTGAAGATCACCCATTATGTGATGGAAGTGGCGCCCTATGGCGTCTTCGCCCTGATCGCCTACACCTCCGCCAGCCAGGGGCTGGAATCACTGCAATCCGTGTTGATCCTGATTGTCGCCGTCTATCTCGGCCTGATCACCCACGCGCTGGTTACCTATGGTTTCCTGATCCGCGTGATCCTCAACTTGCCGCTAAACCGCTTCTTCCGCGGCTTGACCGACCCGATCGCGGTCGCCTTCTCAACCGCCTCGTCTTCGGCAACCCTACCTGTGACGATTGCCGCGGCAGAAGACAATTTGGGCATCAGGAAATCTGTCGCCGGTTCGGTGCTGCCGCTCGGTGCCACCATTAATATGGACGGCACCGCGCTCTATCTCGGCATTCTGGCGCTGTTTACCGCCCAGGCCTTTGGCTATGATCTCACCTTCATGAATTACGTGATGATCGCGGTGACCGCCGCCGTCGTCTCGATCGGTGCCGCCGGCATCCCTTCCGCCTCGCTCTTCCTGCTCGCCATCGTGCTGCAGACTTTTGACGTCTCGCCGGAGCACATCGCCATCATCGTCGGCTTCATCCTGCCGGTTGATCGCATCATGGACATGGCGCGCACGGCGGTGAACGTCACCGGCGATGCCGCCGTGGCGACGGCGGTTGCCAAATGGGAGGGCGAGCTTGACGAGGACGTCTTCCGGGCCCCCTCCAAGGTCTGATTGCGCAGCCAAGGAGCCCGTAGCCTCAACGATTGAGTATAGAAATAAATCCACCCAAAAGGTCGAGTTTTCAATTGCGTTCCGAAGAACAATATTAAAATCGACTTGCATATATTATGAACGACGGAAAATCCGAAAGCATTTGTTCAGCATTTCAGCCTTCAATCCTCCAGCAATTTAAGGGCGCTGAGGGATTAAACTATGTTTTCAAGATTAAGCATTGTGGTAAAATTCGGCCTGATCGGCCTGATCGGCTGCGCGCTACTGGGCGCGGTGCTTGGCACGACGAGCGTGCTGCGGAGTCAGACCGCCGCGCAGTTGGCGGTAGAGGACCGATTGACCACCATTGCCAATGCGCGCGCGCAGGGTTTGCAAACCTATCTTGAATCCATTGCCGGTGATCTCGACGTCATTGCCACGAACCCCAACACACTCAGTGCATTGAGGGATTTTCGCGAAGGTTGGCAGGAATTGGGACCGAATGCCGGCAATCAGCTGCGCCAAGCCTATATCGAAGACAACCCCAACCCAGCCGGTGCCAAGGAGAATCTGGATTTTGCTCCCGACGGCACCGCCTACAGCCAATCGCATGCCGCCTATCATCCCTGGTTCCGGCAATTCCTGCGCGAACGCGGCTATTACGATATCTTCCTGCTCGATGCCGACGGGAACATGGTCTATTCCGTGTTCAAGGAACTCGATTACGCCACCAACCTGACAAACGGCACCTATCGCAGCACTGACCTGGGTCGCGCTTTCCGCGATGCCTTGAGTCTCGATGCAGGCGAGTCTGCCTTTTATGATTTTGCCCCTTACGCACCCAGCCAAGACGCCCCGGCCAGCTTCCTCTCCACGCCGATCCGCAATGCAGCCGGCCGCATCGAGGGCGTGATTGTTTTCCAGATGCCGATTGATCGACTCAATTCGGTCATGGGTTCGCTCAACGGCTTGGAACAGACTGGCGAAGCCTATGCCGTCGGTGCAGACGGGCTGATGCGCACCGATGCGCGCTTCTCCACTGAATCCACCATTTTGCAAGCCCATGTCGGCGAGGATCTGGTCGAACAGGTATTCGCCAATCGGCACGGCATCACAGAAGTCGTTGACCATCGCGGCGAGGATGTCTTCGGCGCCTATAGTTTGGTCAGCTTCCACGGAACCGAATGGGGGGTCATCATCACGGAAACCCGCGATGAAGCCCTCGCAGTGGCGCGTAGCCAAGGCGTGATATTGGCGGTCATCTCTGTCTTGATGACGCTATTTGTCGGAGGTGCGGGATTCTTCGTGGCCATGCGCACATCCCAGCCAATCGGAAACATCACCAAGGCAACGCAAGCTATTGCCAATGGCGAGCTTACGCTCGTGGTGCCGCATCAGACGATGCAGGATGAAATCGGCAAGCTCGCGCGAAGCGTTGAAATTTTCCGTGAGAACGCCATCGAAAAACTCGAACTCGAGAAGCAACAGGCAGAAGCCCAAACCCGCATCGCTGAGGAAGGTCGGCAAGCGCGCCTCACGCTCGCACAGCAATTTGAAGACGCCGTTGGTTCCATCGTCACCACAGTGTCCGATACGGCGACGGAATTATCGCAGGCCGCTGAGGCCCTGTCAGCGAACTCCGAGCAAACCAACAGCCGGTCGGTTACGGTTGCAAGCGCTGCCGAACAGGCCACCGCAAGCGTTCAGACTGTCGCGACCGCCGCTGAAGAAATGTCGGCTTCGGTGAGCGAGATTGGACGCCAGGCGGCCACATCCTCGACCAAATCAATCACCGCTGAGGGTGAGGCCTCTGATACAGTTGCGAAAGTGCAGCAATTGTCTGACGCGGCCCAGCGCATTGGCGATGTGGTTACCTTGATCCAGGCCATCGCCGAGCAGACCAATCTTCTCGCGCTCAACGCCACCATCGAGGCCGCTCGGGCCGGGGAAGCCGGCAAGGGCTTCGCCATCGTCGCTCAAGAAGTCAAACAGCTCGCCTCCCAGACTGCCGGTGCGACGACTGAGATCGCCGAACAGGTGCAAGCCATCCAGGGCGCGACCAGCCTCTCCGCCGAGGCCATTACCTCGGTTGCAGCGACGATTGCCGAGCTCAGCGAAATCTCGACCTCGATTGCCAGTGCCGTCGAGGAACAGTCTGCGGCGACGCGTGAAATCGCCGTCGGTGCCCAGGAAGCCGCCAAGGGCACCCAGGAGGTCTCCGCCAATATCGGCGGCGTCAACCAGGCCGCCTCGGAATCCAGCGCCGCTTCGCAACAGGTCCTCGCCTCGGCGCGTGACCTGTCGCAGCAGGCCGAATCGCTGCGCGCGGAAGTCAACCGCTTCCTCGATGGTGTTCGCGCCGCTTAATCCCACGCGAGATCGGGAAACCAATATGTTCAAACTAAAACTCTTCGCGGCCGGCGCCCTGTGCTTGGCCGGACTTCAGACGGCTTCGGCACAGGAGGTCAGCGGCAACATCACCCTTGCCACCGACTATGTGTTCCGCGGCGTCAGCCAGACCGATCACGGTACGGCGATCCAGGGCGGCTTCGATGTGGGCTCCGACTCTGTTTATGCTGGCGCCTGGGGCACGAATGTGGATTTCGGTGACGGTACCAATACCGAGCTCGATTTCTATGCCGGCTACACACCATCGGCAGGTGGATTCGACTTCGATTTCGGCGGCATTCTCTATGCCTATCCCGGCTCGCCCGATACGGCTGGCGAGCAGGATTTCCTTGAGGCTTTCGCCGGCATCTCCCGTGGCTATGGGAGTTTCGACTGGGACGCCAAACTGTCTTGGTCGCCGGATTTCTACCTTGAATCCGGACCCGCTTGGTACGCCGAGTTTGGCGCGTCATATCAGCTCGCCGAGAATTTCGCCGTCGATGCGCATCTCGGACTGAGCCGGTTCGATGATCTGCCCGGTGACGATTATGAGGATTATCAAATCGGGGCGTCGACCACGCAGTTCGGCGTTGACTGGGATTTGCGTTGGTATGATTCCCAACTTGATGAAGGCTTTGTCCTTTCGGTCTCACAATCATTCGGCGGTTGAGCGAGGCTCAATCAATCACGTGATTCAATTGAGCGGACCCCGCCAGATGGCGGGGTCCGCTTTTTTGCGAACTGCCCTGTCGTGCCTGTTATAGGTTCGGTTTTCCCTGAAATCGACAGTCTACCCACCAAGCCGGGTTTGGGCTGTGAACGTGTCTGCGATCACGCCTCCACGACCCGGCTTGCCATATGAAACAACGCGCGAGGCGAGCTGAAATATGGCGATAGGTCCAATTTGAACCTTTATGGGGACAAGTTTTAAGCCAATTTGAGGTCAATATCATTCATTAACGGACTCAGGCTCGAATACATCGAGCAAGGCAGTCGCGGAGCGGGACATGACCAGAGCAGGACGATATAGCGGATCACTGATCAAATCGGCCATGCTGTGGCTGACGATCAGTGTCATGCTGGCGTCCGTCTATGGTGCCGTACTTGCGGTCAATCATGATCACCGTCCGCGCGTCCTGTTTGCTACGAGTGAACCGGCACCGGTCATCACCGCGAGCAATGATTTCTCCGTCGCAAACGCCGACCGCTAGAGGCCTTGGCCTGCGGTCTGCTTGACTTAGCGCCCGCCCGCGCGTAAACGCCGCCATTCATCACGCAAGCCTTACCGCTTGTCTTACCTGCACAACCGCCCCGGCTTCCGGGATACGGGGGAGGCAGGCGAGATCCCCGCCCGGCGAAGTTTTCGCTCAGCGGGGTCGCGACGCTTTGCGCTTACGGCGCGGAAATGACGGATACGGGCAGGAACAGGACTATATGTTCGACACGCTGACAGACAGGCTTGGCAGTATATTCGACACCCTCACCGGGCGCGGCGCGCTGTCGGAGAAGGATGTCGACGCGGCCCTGCGCGAAATTCGCGTTGCCCTGCTGGAAGCCGATGTCGCATTGCCGGTCGTCAAGTCCGTTATCAAGCAGATCCGCGAACGCGCCATTGGCGAGGATGTCATCCGCGCCGTCGCGCCGGGCCAGCAAGTCGTCAAGATCGTCCATGATGCACTGGTCGAGCTGCTCGGCGGTGATGGCGCCCCGGAAGGCCTCTATCTCGAGGGCGAGCCGCCGATTGCCATCCTGATGGCCGGTCTGCAGGGCTCGGGTAAAACCACCACGGCGGCCAAACTCGCCAAACGCATCACTGAACAGCACAAGAAGAAAGTCCTGCTCGCCTCGCTCGATACGCGCCGTCCGGCCGCGATGGAGCAATTGCAGCAGCTCGCGACCCAGATTGATGTCGCCTTCCTGCCGATCGTCGCGGGCCAGAAAGCCGTCGACATCGCCAAGCGCGCCATGAGCGCCGGCCGGCTGCAAGGCTTTGACGTCGTCATACTCGACACCGCCGGCCGCACCTCGATCGACGAAGAAATGATGGGCGAGGTCAAGGCGATTTCTGATATCGCCCGCCCGCACGAAACCCTGCTGGTCGCCGATGCGCTGACCGGTCAGGACGCCGTGCTCACCGCGCAGAAATTCCATGAACGCCTGCCACTGACCGGCCTGGTCCTGACCCGCATGGACGGCGACGGACGTGGCGGCGCGGCACTGTCGATGCGCCATGTCACCGGTCTGCCGATCAAATTCCTCGGCGTTTCTGAAAAGCCCGACGGGCTCGATGCCTTCGATGCCCGCCGCGTTGCCGGCCGCATTCTCGGGCGCGGCGATATCGTCTCGCTGGTCGAAAAAGCCAGCCAGGATATCGACCAGGAAAAAGCCGAGCGCATGGCCAAGAAGATGGCCAAGGGCAAGTTCGACCTTGACGATCTGCGTGAGCAATTCAGCCAGCTCAAGAAAATGGGCGGGCTCGGCTCGATCATGGGCATGCTGCCGGGCATGAACAAGGCTGCCAAGGCCCAGGCTGCGGCCTCCGGCATGGACGACAAGATGCTGACCCGTCAGGAAGCCATCATCCTGTCGATGACCAAGCAAGAGCGCGCCAAGCCGGAAATTCTCAAAGCCAGCCGCAAAAAGCGCATCGCCGCCGGTTCCGGTGTCGATGTCGCGGACGTCAACAAGCTGATCAAGATGCACCGGCAAATGGCCGACATGATGAAAAAGGCCTCCAAGGGCGGTCGCGGCGGTCTGGCCGGCATGATGGGTGGAATGGGTGGCGGCGGCATGCCACGTGGCATGGGTGCGCAGCAGCAGCCCTCGCTCGGCCAGATCCCCAAGGACTTTCCCGGCCTTGGATCGTCCAAACCTGATGCACCGTCAGGCCTGCCCGGTCTCGGTGGCGCCCCGCTCGGACCCGATGGCCTGCCCATCGGCTTCCCGAAGAAATGATCCGCACAGCGCTCATACTCGCCCTCGCCTTGGCGGGGGGTGCGTCAGCGCAGACTGACCGGGCTGACCAGACGGGCCACGCTGTTCCGCAGGTCAGTCCGGTGCCGGACTATCCATTTGTGGGCGCTCGATATGGGATGACGGCGATTTGCCGGGCGTCTCACAATGTCAGCGCCGATGGCCGAGCGGTTGATATCTGCGTTACCTGCGCGATCGGCGGCTTCTTCGAACCGCCGCGGAGCGCCGTCAGTCGCGCCACCCGGAAATTCACTGAGGCCACAGAAGAGGCCTTGGAGCAATGGCGTTACGGTGAAGAATATTGGGGTTATCGCGGCGTCCAAACCCAGTTCGAATTCGCGCTGTCAGAGGCCTCCCTTAGTCGCCTTCCCCGTGCACCGGTCATGGGCGAATGCCCGGGCTCCGATGGCGCGCCGACCGGAGCCCCGCAGGAATGATCGCGCTCGCACTCATCCTCACCTTGGCGGCGAATGTGCTGACGACAACGCAGGTCGACTCTCAGTCGTCGAACGAAGTGATCCTACGGGTCGCACCGATCTACCCGCCGCTTGCTCAGGCGCTCAGCATGAACGCGCTTTGCCTCGCCGAGTTTGAAATTGGGTCGGGCGGAGTCCCCGTTGACCTGTGCGTGCGTTGCTCGACCAGTGTCCCAGGGACGCCATCAAGCTACGCGCTCGATCTCGCCGCGCGCCAGTTCGTTCAGGCCGCCGAGGTATCGCTTATTCAATGGCGCTATCCCGAACAATATGTCGGCGTACACAAGAGTGATATCCGCCTCCAATTTCTGATGGTGGGCAATACAGACGATGACCTCCCTGACCCACCGGCCATGGGCGAATGCCTTGGCCCCCAGATTTCCTGAATCCCAAACTTTAAACCCGAAGGACCAATGTAATGTCTCTTAAAATCCGACTGACCCGTGGTGGTACCAAGAAGCGCCCTTATTACCGTATCGTCGTTGCTGACGCCCGCGCTCCGCGCGATGGCCGTTTCATCGACAAGATCGGTTCCTATAATCCAATGCTGCCGAAAGACGCCCAGCGCGTCGTGCTCGATCTGGAAAAGGCCAAGGCCTGGATCGCCAAGGGTGCCCAGCCAACCGATCGCGTTGGCCGTTTCATTCATGATGCCGATGCCAGCGCCTGGGCCTGGAAAGCCGGCTCCAACCTGAAAAAGGGTGAGCCGGGCCAGAAAGCCAAGGAACTCGCGACCGAAAAGGCCGACAAGGAAGAAGCCCGCAAGACTGCGATCGCTGAAGCCAAGGCTGCTGCCAAGGCCGCCAAGGAAGCCCCAGTCGTCGAAGAGGCTCCTGTTGAAGAAGCCCCTGCCGCTGAAGCTGAGGCTCCTGCTGCCGAGGCCGCTCCCGCCGAGGAAGCCGCTGAAGAAGCCAAATCCGAATAGGCCTCGCGCCTCTTCGCATTGCAGAACGTCCTTCAATCCCCGCCTGGCCCTGTGCCGGGCGGGGATTCGGGCGTCTTGAAAGACCGACATCATGACCACCCAACCCGCCGCCGACCTCGTCTTCGTCGCCGCCATCGCGGCGGCGCATGGCGTTCGTGGCGAGTGCAAGGTCAAGAGCTTTACCGGTGATCCGGCAGCGGCCTTCAGCTATGGCCCCTTCCTCGACGCCGCCGGCAAGGAAATCCTGCGCGCCAAGCGCTGGCGCCCGATCAAGGATGGCTGGGTCGTCGCGTTCGACCAGGAATTGAGCCGCGAAGATGCAGCGGCGCTGCGCGGCACCCAACTTTTCGTTCCACGCTCCGCCCTGCCACAGCTGGACGATGAGGAATATTACCATTCCGACCTGATCGGCCTCACCGTCCAGGGCCTCGATGGCTCACCCATGGGCAAACTCAAGGGCGTGCATGATTTCGGCTCCGGCGATCTGCTGGAAATCACCGGCACGCCCGAGCGCGGCGACTGGTTCCTCCCCTTCACCCGCGATTTCGTCCCCCACATCTCCCTGACAGACCGCTTGATCACGATTGATCCACCAGAAGACGTCGGCTCGAAGGATGAGGAAGCGGGCGGCGAGGGCTGAGGGCGGCCGCTTTTTCTCCAAGACTTACAATACACTATTCCCCCGGACCTGTTCCGGGGCCTGCCGGAGCCAGCTTGAGCCAGCACCACTACCGGGTGGCAGACCCCGGAAGTCGCTGCGCTCCTCCGGGGAAAATGGTGTGCTTGGTGTTGGGGTGGAGCGCAATCGTCGACTTATCCGCCACGTCTCACAATTTCCCCACGTCATCCTGACGCAAGTCAGGACCTCGACGTGACAAGTGCGGAGCCCGGTCTATCGAGGTCCCGACGTTCGTCGGGATGACGAAAAATGAGTGACCTTATCCCCACCCCCTCAACCTGCGCGCATAATCCACCCGTTCCGGTCGCACGGGAGGCACGAGCTCAGTCAGTCGCGGCGGTCGGGAGCGTGCAGCCTGTCCGGGCAGAGGGGTGACATCCCGAGCGCTGGCAGGGCGTCCATTAAGGTCTGACGGCACTAAACGACCGACCTGAGTACCTTTCTGGATTGGAACCGGGGTGGAGACAGCCCGAGAAAACTGCACGTGCGGGACGTCACGAATGTCACGCTACTTACATTACCGGTTACCGGCATTCGCCGGCGTCCCGCACCCTCCTATCCCTCCAGCCGGAAACGGCGTGGAGATTTTGGTGCACACCGCCGCCCCGGCAGACAGGAGGCCGAGATGAGAAAGAACCACCCCAAACAACCCACCACCCTCAAATACAATGATGACCCGCTGATGGGCGCCTACCAGGCCGCCGCCCTCGACATGTTGTTCGAGGGCATGCTCGCAGCCTCAAAGGCGAGCGAGCCGGACCGGATGATGGCCTTTGCCGACAAACTGTTGCGCCATGTGCCCGAGCGCCGGATCGGCCATGCCTGGATCGACAGCATGACCATGCTCTCCCACGACAAGCCGATCCGCTACCGCGCCATCAAGAAGCGCGTCCGCGAATTGTCCGCCTGGCACGGGTTTGTTGATGCGGAACTCGAGACGGGGTGAGCTGGTGCCGTAAAAAGGGACAGGTATGATTAACGCGCCGCCATCTAGCTTCGCCAGGAAAGCCGCCACGGCGCGTGCGCGTCAATCATACCTGTCCCTTTTTACCCCCGTCCAAGCTGACCACCCCTCCCCATGAGCCCCCATCCCTGCTACACCCCCGCGCGATGACCGAAACGACACCGCCCATTCCCTGGACCGCGACGGCCCTGACGCTCTTCCCCGAGGCCTTCCCTGGCGTGCTTGGGGTGTCGCTGATCGGGGGTGCTGCGAATCGTGGACTTTGGGCACTTGAAGCTGTGGACATCCGGGAGTTTTCCCGTCATAAGCACCGCTCCGTTGACGATACTCCGTCTGGCGGGGGTGCTGGTATGGTGCTCCGGCCTGATGTGGCGGCAGCGGCGATCGATGCGGTACAGTCTCGCTGGAGTGGCGAGAAACGGCCGTTGATCTATTTGACTCCCCGGGGACGGCCTCTTTCTCAAGCGCGAGTGAGGGAATGGGCGGCTGGTCCCGGTATTGCCGTGTTCTGCGGACGCTTCGAAGGCCTCGATCAAAGGGTCATTGAAAGCCGCGACATGGAAGAGGTCAGTGTCGGCGATGCCGTGCTGGCCGGGGGCGAAGTCGCCGCTCAGCTTCTCATTGAAGCCTGCGTGCGATTGCTACCCGGCGTGCTGGGTGACCCGGCCTCGGCCGAAGATGAGAGTTTCGAGGGCGACCTCCTTGAATATCCTCACTATACGCGACCGCGCGTTTGGGAGGACAGAGAGACACCTGAAGTGCTGCTCTCGGGGCATCATGGCCGGATCGAGGCCTGGCGCCGCGAGATGGCAGAAGAGATAACGAAGAAGCGCCGACCGGACCTTTGGTCCCGGTTCCTGGGGCGCAAGGAGAATGCGCGATGAACACGATCCAGCAGATCGAACAAGAAGAAGCGACCCGCGTCCTCGGCGACAAGGTCCTGCCTGATTTCGCCGCTGGCGATACGCTGCGCGTTTACGTGCGCATCAAGGAAGGCGAACGCGAACGCGTCCAGGCCTATGAAGGCGTCTGCATCGCGCGCAATGGCGGCGGCCTCAATGAGAGCTACACCGTCCGCAAGATCTCCTTCGGTGAAGGCGTCGAACGCGTCTTCCCAATGTATTCGCCAAACGTCGAAAAGATCGAAATTGTCCGCAAGGGCAAGGTTCGCCGCGCCAAGCTGTATTATCTGCGTGATCGTCGCGGCAAGTCGGCCCGGATCACCGAGCGCACCACCGGTCGCGGCATCGTCAAGCGCGAGCCAAAGAAGAAGGGCTAAGGCCTCTCTTCCTTACCGAATTGAAAACGCCCGCTGTTCAACCAGCGGGCGTTTTTTTACGCCTTGTTAGGGAATTTGGCCGGTTTTGCGTCCCGAGTCCGAATTTGCGGGTGTATCGACAAACGCTTGCGGCCAAGGGAGCATATCAGGACTCAAAGCGGCCGTTCAGCCGTCTGAGTCCTCAATTTTGTGCATGTCATCATCGGACAGGCCGAAATGATGCCCGATTTCATGCACCAGAACATGGCTGACCAGTTCGCCCAGCGTCACCGTCTCGCGCTCGGCCCATTCATCGAGAATCGGACGTCGGAACAGGAAGACCCGCGAGGCCTCGGGCGACGGGTCGAGACTCGATTGTTGGGTCAGATCGACGCCCATATAGAGACCGCTCAACTCGAACGGCTCCTCCAGCCCAACCGCCTCAAGCATGTCGGCATCGGCGAAATCAGCGACGAAGAGTTCGACATGACCGCACAGGACCCGATAGGCCTCGGGCAGGCCTTCCCAGGCACTGGTCGCAAGGGCTTCAAAATCCGACAGTGTCGGCGGTGTCAGATTGGCGTGAGCATTCATGGCGATATCCGGTTTTGCTAACAGGCATCTAGCCGGTCCGGGCGCAGAAGGCACGCCGCAATAGCAAGCGCCCTGCTCGCCGCCGACTTGTCACGCGAACAAAAACCGAACAAACTGCCCGCATGGACCTTTCAGACGTTGCTTCCGACCGCAATCCGCAAATCGATGATGCCCAGGCGCTGATGCGCGGTGCAGCCCGTCTGCTCTGGCAGATGGGCTATAGCGCGATCCCGGAATTCTCCCTGCCCGACGGCCGCCGCGCCGATCTCGCCGCGATTGGCCGCAAGGGCGAGATCACCATTATCGAAGTCAAATCCGGGATTGCCGATTTTCGCGCCGACCATAAATGGACCGACTACACCGGCTATTGCGAACGGATCTATTTCGCCGTCTCGCGGCGCTTCCCCCACGAGGTCATCCCCGAGCATGCCGGACTGATCGTCGCCGACGGCTTTGGCGGTGCCATTGTGCGTGAAAGCCCTCAACTCACCCTGGCACCCGCCCGGCGCAAGGCCCTGACCCTGCGCTTTGCCCGCGCCGCCGCCGACCGGTTGATGCGCGTCGGCGAAGGCGCGCAATCGCCTTATATTTCAAGTCCGGACAGTGCCTGACGCAATGCCGGCATCAAGCCTCCGGTTTGACCCGCCAGGGGGGATCGATCCGGTTGACGCCGGCATGATAGAGCTTGATCAAATGCCCGTCCGGGTCGCGCAGATTGGCCTCGCGCCACAGCCAGCCCATATCGGCCGGATCCGTCTCGAAATCGAAACCCTCGGCCTTCAACGCCGCGACCTCATCATCGAGCGCATCGCATTCCAGATAGATCACCGCGCCCGGCACGACGGGGTCAGCGGTCACATGCAGCGAGAATGTCGTATCGCCCTCGGGTGCCAAAAAGCGGGTGTAATGCGGGGAATCGACCAGAAGGCGAAAGCCGAGCCTTTGGTAGAATTCCTTCGATCGCTCGATATCACTGACCGGAATCGTCAGCTGGTTCAGACGCATCGCTCGCTCCCATATGATCCGCAATTTCATCAAGCGGCCGCAACAGACGATCAAGGCTCAGATCACTCAGCAGATAGGCCCAGCCGGCCGTACGGGCATTGATCTCGGCCGCCTTTTCAGCGCCGCCATCGGTGAGTGCCGTCGCCGTCACAGTGGTCCAGCGGGTATCGCCCAGCGCCAGAATATCCAGAGTCAGCCGCAAGCCCGAGAAAGTTTCCTCGACATGGCGCCCGGCCGGTTCGCCGTGCAGCCGGTCGGCGAGGCGGACATCGCGAAACCGGATCCGTACCAGCGCCGCCGCCGGACCATTGCCGGCCCCGGCCGTGATCGGCCGCCATCCACCCGGCTCGCGCAGCGAGAAATTGCGCGCCGTCTGACCCGGCCGCTCCAGCACATAGGCCGGACCGCGCTCCGGTGTGATCGTGGTCCGGGCGATGTCAGACGGGTCGAGCGCGATGAAATCAAGATTGAGCCAGTTATCAGCCAGCGAGATCGCCGGAATCGTCGCTGCTTCACCGGTCAACTCAGCCGCATAGGTGCGGGGACGGTCGGGGAAACGCAGATAGACCCGGTCATTGCGGGCCGCGCCGATGATGATCTCGGTCAGCACATTGCCATCGCCATCGCGCAGCGTCAGCCGCGTGCCGGCACCGGGCTGGCCGGGATCGGCCAATTCCAGGCGGGCATGCTTGGCCGGATCAGCGGTGCGGGCACCGGCATAGCTCAGCCCACCGAGAAAGGCGTCAAGCTCGGCCAAACGCTCCGGGATCACCGGATGATCGTCGCGGCTGGGCATCGTCCAGCCATTTTCGCCGCGCACCAGCGTGAAATGATCCTCGGGCCCGGCAATTTCGATCTCGCGGGCATCGGCCACAGTCTGTGTCCAGCCCGGCAGAACCGGTCCGCTGACCTCGGGCTGCCAATTGCGTTGGGCCTGCAAGACCAGCGTTGCTGCGGCACCGGCCAGCAGCGCAGCTGCGATGCCGCCAGCGATCAGCAATTGACCGAGGCGTTGGCGATCCATCGGCCGGCTCATGAGGCGCTCCTGCGGCGGCGGAACAGCGCGCCCAATATCCCGATCAGGATGACCAGGGCGGGTGGCACACCGATGGTCCAGAATTGTAGCGAGGCATTGAGGCCGTCGATATCATGACGAAATTCGCGCTCGACCTCGCGCAAATGCGCCCGGGTCGTCAGGATTTGCTGGCGCAGGGCAACCGCCTCGTCACGGCCGGCGCGGGCACCCGGATCGGCCAGGCTGGAAGCCTGCCCTGAGCCGAGCAATTGTTGCAGCCGCGTCTCGGCTTCGTCGATCTCGGCCTCGAGCCGGTCCTGAATCTCGACATAGCGTGTCTCGGCCTCGGCCCGCAGGCTATCGACCCGCGTCATCGGCCGCACTGAAGGTGAACGCGAGCGCAGCCCGATCAGGGCCGGGTCACCGGCCGCCATATCGACCAGATTCATCGCCAGCGTGAGGTTGTCGGCGACGATTGTATCACCCGCTGCCGGGTCACTACGCAGATAGAAAGTGTCATCAATCCAGTCGACATCGGCGATCACCGTCAAATCCAGCGGCGTCTCGGAACGGGTGAGATGATCGGCGGGGCTGAAGACGATATCTCCGGCGGGCGGGCCATCAGGAAAGGCCGTACCGGCCTCGCCGCGCAGCCGGGCGCCCAGCACCAGGGCGTGGTGCGCGGGCTCGTAATCGCGTAGCAAATCATCCGGGCCTGGTGCCCCGGCAGCGATATCGGCGTCGATCTCGGCCCCGTCCGGACTGGTGCTCATCAGCACCGTCACATCGAGACCGCTGTCGGGCAGGAAATCGAGCACACCGGGCGAGCCCAAATTGATATTGCGGTCCAGCGTCGCGGTCGCCAGATCATCAACATTGATCTGGGCCCGGCCGATGGAAAACCATAGCGGATAAGCGCGGCGGCGGGCGCGACCATCGGTATCCATGATCTCGACGGGCAGGCCGAGCGTGCGATCCATCGCCACGGCCTCGCTGTCCCAATCGATACCCCAATTGGCCAACAAAGGTGACAGGCCCGAGGCGCGATGGGCATCAACCGGTGGCAGGCCGTCGAGACCGGCGCGCAGCGCCATATGCGCCATCGGATCGACGAAGACGAGGACACGCCCGCGCCGCAGCGCAAACTGGTCGATCAGATAGAGCTGGCCCTCGCTGAGCCGGCCCGGATGGATAATCAACAGGGCGGCCGCATCAGGGATCGCGTCGAAATCGGAGCCGAGCCATTGCAGATCATAGGCGGCATTAAGGTCGCTGACGAAGCGGTTGGGGGGGGCACCATCGGAGGGGTCGAGCGGCAGGCCGGCCAAAACCGCCAAACGTGGGCGTTCGGGCCGGTCGACATCGGAGATCAGCCGCGTCAGGTCATATTCCAGCCGCGCCTCATCGGCCTGGTCGAACAGGTCAATCACCGCCTGGTCATCGACCGAATTGCGCGCCACCAGTCCAAAGAATATCCGCTCGCCGGTATCCGTCGGCAGTGATTGCAGACCAGCCGCCAGCGCCTCGTCCTCGGCTCGCGAGAAAGGCGCTGGATCGATCTCGACCAGTCGGATACGGCCACCGGATTGCTTCTCATAGGTCCGCAGGAGTTCACGTACCCGCGTGGCATAGCTGCGCACGGCCGGATATTGCGCCGCTTCGGCGCGCGAATGATAGAAGCGCCATTCGATTGGCTCGTTGAGACGGTCAATGACTGCCAGCGTGCCGGGCGAAAGCCGGTAGAGCCCGTTCTGGGTCAAATCAATCCGCACGCCAGCGAGAAGCTGGGTCGAGAGGAAGGTGCCGGCGAGGAAAATCAGGGCGATACTGACCAGCATCAACGGCAGATAGAGCGCTTTTTTCATCGTCCACCCCCGCGCTGTTCGGCGATCATCACACCGGCGGCGCCAAGCGCGGCGAGGATCAGACCGAGGAAGTAGACCAGATCAGCCACCGCGATCACGCCATTGCGCAAGGCGTCATAATGCTCGAGCGCGCTGAGCCCGGCGATAAATTCCGACAGGGCGGCGGGTGCATTCTCGCCCAGCACGGACAGCACCAGCGGCAGGCCGGCCATTGTCAGCAGGAAGCAGGCTCCGGCGCCGAGCACGAAAGCGACGACCTGGTTGGCCGTCGTTGCCGACAGCGCTTGGCCGATGGCGAGATAACTACCCGCCAGCAGCAGCGCGCCGACATAGGCTGTGGCGATGGCGGCATTGTCAGGCTCGCCGAGATAATTGACGGCAATCCACATCGGCATGGTCAGCACGATCGCGGCTGCGGCCACGGTCCAAGCGGCAAGGAATTTCCCGCCGGTCGAGGCCCAGAGCGGGATGGGCAGCGACATCAGAAATTCCAGCGTGCCTCGATCCTTTTCCTCGGCCCAGGCACGCATCGCCAAAGCCGGCATCAGGATCACCAGCAGCCAGGGCAGGTAATCAAACAACGGCGCCAGATCGGCCCGATTGGTGTCGAAGAAGCGGCCGATATGAAAGGCGAAGGCCGGCGCCGCGAAGGCGAAGACCGCCAGGAACACATAGGCCAACGGCGTCTGGAAATAGGCCGTCAGTTCGCGGCGATAAACGGCGACCAGAGAACCCATCATGCCGCATCCCCGACCGGACAGCCGCCGGTCGTCAACAACCGGAAGGCGGTTTCGATACTGCCGTCGGGCGTCAGCTTTTCCAGCGCGTGAGGTGAGCCGTCGAACAGCAGGCGGCCCTGCGCGATAATGATGGCGCGGCTGCACACGGCGGGGACTTCATCGAGAATGTGAGTGGAGATGATGATCGCCTTTTCCGGGGCCATTTCACGGATCAGGGCCCGAACCCCATCCTTCTGATTGGGGTCGAGCCCGTCGGTCGGTTCATCGAGAATCAGCACGGCCGGATCATGGGCAATCGCCGCTGCCAGCGCAGCGCGGCGCTTATAGCCCTTGGACAGGGTGCCGATCGGCTGTGATGCGGCGGCACCGAGCCGGGCACGTTCAAGCGCCAATTCGGTCGCCCGCTTCAGCGCATCGCCGGAAAAGCCGCGAACCTGCAGACCGAAGGCAACAAAGGCGCGCGGTGTCATCGCCGGATAGGCCGGCGCACCCTCGGGCAGATAGCCCAAGCGCGACTGGGCTTCGATCCGGTCCTGGACGCAATCATGACCCGCAATTCGGGCAGAACCGGAATCGGGTTCGAGGCAGCCGGCCAGCATGCGCATGGTGGTGGACTTGCCAGCCCCGTTGGGCCCGAGAAAGCCGAGCACCTCGCCGCGCTCAAGGCGGAAACTGACATCCTCGACGGCCCGCAGACCTCCGAATTCCTTCACCAAATGGTCGGCAACCAGCATGGGTAGCGCTCACGAATTGCAGGCCCTAGCGTTAGCGCGGTGCAGCGCACTTGGCCAGCGCGAAGACTGAACGCAAAATTGCAAAATGTAGGAAAAGTGTCGACCGGCGCGCGGCTCGTGATCCGGGGGGCTGGGGGGGCTGTTTAAAACCAAGACCCTGAGCTTTAATGCGGCCGATCGACAGCCAGAGCGTGGCTGGGCCATGAGGCGCGATCAGGTCGAAAATGTGGCGACTTTGCGGCGTAGCGTGAAATGTTTGTAAGCTGTTGCCGGCGACTCAAATGGGATTCAACCGGGAGGAGAAATTCAGTGGCAACAGGGCTCCAAACCAGCCGGCGCGCACCTGCCTTCATCATGTGGGACCGGCGCGAACTGGCAGAAATTCTCAATGTCTATGGCCGGTTCGTCGCGATGGGCGAATGGAAGGACTATGCCATTGACGGGCTGTCAGACCAGGCAGTGTTCTCAATCTTCCGGCGCGCCAGCGAAGTGCCGATGTTCGCGATCATCAAAACCCCAGCCGATGCCCAGCGCCAGGGTTCGTACAAGGTCGTGGCCGTTGATGGCCATGTGCTCAAGCGCGGCCATGAATTGGCGCAGGTGCTGCGCGTATTCGACAAGAAACGCTTTTCGGTCGTGTCCTGAGCCCCCAAACCCCGACCTTCGGGCCAAGAAAAACCCCCGAAGCCAGGCTCCGGGGGTTGGTATTCAAAGCGGGTTCTTCCCGATCAATTGCGCCAAATCAGTTGCGATTGCCCATGAAGCGCAACATGAAGAGGAACATGTTGATGAAGTTGAGGTAGAGCGAAAGCGCTCCGTGAACCTTCATCTTCGATGCCAGCTCTGGTGAGCCGCCATATTCGTAATAGCTGATTTTCAGACGCTGGGTGTCGTAGGCTGTCAGGCCGGCAAAGATCAGCACGCCAACCGCCGAGATCACGAATTCCATCGCGCTCGAAGCCAGGAAAATATTGACGACCGATGCCAGGATCAGACCAAACAGGCCCATGATCAGGAAGGAGCCCATCCCGGTCAGATTGCGCTTGGTCGTGTAGCCATAGAGGCTGAGCGCGCCGAATGCCGCCGCCGTCACGAAGAAGGTATTGGCAATCGAGCCGGCCGTGTAAACGGCGATAATCGATGACAGCGAAATGCCCATCACTCCGGCGAAAATGTAGAACAGCGTCCGGGCCATGCCGGAGCTGAGCTTGTTGAGCCGGAAGGAGATCCACATCACCAAGCCGAGCGGGGCGAGCATGACGACCCATTTCAGCGGTGTGTTGAAAACGGTGGCACCAAGCTCTGTCACGCCGAAGCTTTCCGTGCCAATTCCGACAAAGAAGAGTTGCGCCGACAGGATGGCTGCGCCTGCTGTCACCAACAGGCCGATCACCATCAGATTATAGATGCCGAGCATATAGCTGCGCAGGCCAGCATCGACGGACATGTCCATCGATGGGGCGCCGACATGGGTGCGTGAAAAATCGTTCATGGTTCCAGTCTCTCATTCTTCGATCCGCCCGGTCAGGCGGTTTGTACCCAATATTGGCTTACCGTGCGGCGATTGCAAGACGGGACGGGAGGGCTTCGCGTCCCCCCTCATAACAATTTCAGCTCTGGGCAGCGTTCAGCGCCCGTGCCGCGGGAACTGAAAGCGCCGCCCGGGCCACCAGAGCACCACCGGCGGCGGCCGATAGAATGGCCACCGCGCTCACGGCCCCGACCGCGATCCAGTCTGGCGCCCACACCGCCTCAACCAATTGCGTCATCACATACCAGGCCGGCGGGATCGCCAATATCAAAGCGAGGATGGTCGCCATCACCCCGACAAGGCCGAATTCGAGCGCGAAGATCACCAACACGCCGGCCGGCGTCACCCCGAAAGTCTTCAGCAGAGCCGCATCGGTGACCCGCCGCCTGGCAGCTGCGGCGAAGGCGCCCAGCATCACCAGCGCACCGGCAAGAGCGACGACGCCGGCGACGGCATTGATCGCCACCGTTGTCTGCGCAAACACTTCGGCCGCAGCCTGCAGCCGTTCGCGAACGCGATAGATCACCGCCTCCGGGAAAGCGGCCCCGATTGCCGTAGCGATACCGTCCTCGAATTCCGGCTGGGCCCGCAACAGCGCCGTCTGGCTCGAATTGGCCGCTTCCAGCGTGCCCGGCGCAAAGACAATGGCGACGTTGACGCCGAAACCACCCCAATCAATCGTGCGCAGGCTGGCGATTTGCGCCGTGATCTCCCTGCCGAGAATCCGAAAGGTCAGTGTGTCACCGACCCCGACGCCCAGCCCGCGCGCCGCATCACCTTCAATTGAGATCAACGGCGGTCCGGCATAATCGTCCGGCCACCATTCACCGGCTTCGAGCACCGATTCCGGTGGCTGCTGCGCCAGATAGGTCAGCCGCGTCTCGCCATCGACCAGCCAGCGCTCCGATGGCGCGACAGCCTCCAGATCGAGTGGCTCGCCCTTGATGCCGGTGATCCGTCCCAGCAGGGCCGGCGCGCGGCGATAGCGTTCAGGGTCGGCAATCTGCGCGCCAGCCTCAGCCGCGATGCGATCAAACTCCTCGCCGCGATCGGACGGGATTTGGGCGATGGCGAGACTGGGCAGATTGGCTGGCGCGGTATCGCGGATCTGGGTCACCAAATTGTGCTGCACCAGGGTCACGACGGCGAGCAGGGCCAAGCCGAGCCCCAGCGCGGGTGCCGCAACCGGGGCGACCGATCCCGGTCCGCCCAGCTGGGTCAGGGCCAGACGCCAGGCACCACGGGCGCCATGGGCCAGCCAACGTGCCAGACGGCGCAAACCAAAGGCCGCACCCCACAACAGCGCAAATACCAGCACGGCAAACCCCAGCATGACGCCCGCCACCATGGGAGAGGGACTGAACAGGATCGCCAACGCAACAAACACCAGACCGGTCAGCAGGGCCGCGATCCGCTCGCTCCATGGCGTCGAATTTTGACCTCTCACCTCACCACCCAACAGGGCCGAGGGGGGCGTCGCCCGGGCGCGACCGATGGCCGGCAGAGCGAAGGCCAGCGCCGAGAGCATGCCAAACAACACCGCCAGCCCGAGCGGTTCGGGGTAGAGACCGGCTTGGACCGGGATTGGCAGCGCCTCGCCAAATCCTGCGACCAGCGCAGTTGGCGCCAGTGCCCCCAGCGCGGCCCCAAGCAATGAACCGACCAGTGCCAGCACCAGTATCTGCAGCAGATAAGCCAGCCGGATCGTCGCCCCGTCAGCGCCGAGCGCCTTGAGGGCGGCTATCGAGCCGGTGCGCGTCGACAGGAAGGTCGAGACCGCCTGCGCCACGCCGAGCCCACCGGCGAGCAGGGCCGCAAGCCCGGCGACGGCGAGGAAGACGCTGAGATTGTCGAGCAAATCATCGAACTGATCGCCCAACTCATCGCGGGTCGTGACATTGATACCCTGCTCGCGAAGCGGAGCCTCAAGCTCGGTATCCAGTGCCGCCAGATCAACCGCATCATCGTCGAGCACAACACGCAGCCCCGAACGATAGATCGAACCCTCGGCCATCAGGCCGGCACCCTCGACGCCATCGAGGGCGACCAGAAGGCGCGGCGCGAAATCAAAGCCAAGGTCAAGCCGGTCCGGTTCACTGACGAGTTCGGCCCGCAGCTCAAACACCTGCCCCGCCAGCTCGATCCGGTCGCCGATCCGAGCATTGAAAACGCGAAAAATGTCCGGATCTGCCGCCGCACCGGCGACACCATCGCGGACCGCCAGCAGCTGCGATAACGGCAGGTCGGGCTCGGTTACCACCGTCCCGAGTAGCGGATAGGCCGCATCGACACCGCGCAACCGGATCAGGCGGCGGACATCATTCAGGCTCGCCATGACATTAATATCGGCGATCTTCGACACTTGGCCTTGTGCGGCCATCTCGGCGGTCAGATCGTCGGGGATCGGCGCCCGTTGCACGGAGAACGACAGATCTCCGCCAAGAATGCGGCTGAGCTCGCCCGCCACGCCGTCGCGAAACATCGCACTCGCTGATCCGGCGGCGGCAATCGCGGCGACGCCGAGCGTCAGGCAGGCGAGAAAAACCATGAAGCCGCGCAGCCCGGCGCGTAATTCCCGCCCGGCGATGCGAACCGCGAGCCCGGCATTCATGACAGGATCGCCCCGTCGCGCATTTCGACGATGCGGTCGGCCCGGCTGGCGAGCTCGCGATCATGGGTCACCAGCACCAGCGCCGCGCCATGCTGGCGCGAGGCCTCGAACAGAAAGTCGGCGATCATGCTTCCCGCTGCGGTGTCGAGATTGCCGGTCGGTTCATCGGCAAAAATAATGTCGGGCCCGACCGCCAGCGCCCGCGCCACAGCAACGCGCTGCTTCTCGCCGCCGGACAGCTGCCCGGGATAATGCGTCAGCCGATGCTGCAGCCCGACCAGACCAAGCGCCTCGGTGGCCCGTTCGCGGACCTTGTCCTGACGCGCGATCTCCAGCGGCGCCATGACATTTTCCAGTGCCGTCATGGTCGGCATCAAATGGAAGGACTGGAACACGAAACCAACCCGGCCACGCCGCAGGCGGGCCAATTCCCCCTCACTGCGACCGGTCACCGGATCGCCAAGCAGGATGATCTCACCGGAGCTCGCGCGCTCAAGCCCGGCTGAAACCGCCATCAGGGAGGATTTACCCGATCCCGACGGGCCAACAATGGCGACGCTCTCGCCAGGCCTGACTTCAAGGCTGACATGATCAAGAATATGCACGGGCCCGGACGCAGCCATTAGCGTCAGTTCAACATCGCGCAGCGACAGGACGTGGGGCAAGCTGGTATCTGTCATTACGGATCCGGAATTTGCGTTGATATCGAATTTCGATATATGTCATAGGACAGCGGATCGGCAAAGGCCTAGTTCAACATGCGTCACATGCTTCACCTTGTCGTGATCGGCCTGCTGGTCCTGACGTCGCCTGCCATTGCTGCCGGGGACCCGCCCGCCTATCGGCTCGTCGTGCTCGGCGACAGCCTCAGCGCCGGCTTCGGCCTCAGCGATGACGAGGCGCTGCCGGCGGCGCTCGGCCGCGCCCTCGCGGCGCGCGGGCTGGGGCAGGTTGTCGTGATCAATGCCGGTGTGTCCGGCGACACGACGGCGGGCGGCCTGGCCCGGTTTGATTTTTCGGTCGGTCCTGATGCCGACGGCGTCGTCATCGCGCTCGGCGCCAATGACGCGCTACAGGGACAACCCCCAGCGCAGACCCAAGCCAATCTGACAGCGATGATTGAGCGGGCACAGGCGCGCGGCCTCGATATCGTGCTGGCCGGGATGCTGGCACCGGTCAATATGGGTGCGGAATACCGCCAGGAGTTTGACGCGATCTACCCGCAATTGGCGCAGGAAGAACATGTCGCGCTCTACCCTTTCCTGCTTGCCCCGGTCGCCTTGCATCCCGAATTCCTGCAACGCGACGGCCTGCATCCGACATCGCGCGGGGTTGAATTGATGGCCGCACCACTAGCCGATTTCATCGCCGCGACCCTGTTTCACACGCCGGCACAGGAGCTTGCGCCGTGAGCCAACGCCTGTTTACCGCCATCGGCCTGCCCGACAGCGTGCGCGAACCTTTGCTGGCCCTGCAATCGGGTCTGCCCGGAGCCAGCTGGCGGCCACGTGAAAACCTGCACCTGACCTTGCGCTTCTTCGGCGAGGTCGATGAGCGCAAGGCCGAGGATCTCGATTTCGAGCTGGCGAAAATCACCGCATCCGGCTTCGATCTGACGCTAAAGGGAGCTGGCTGGTTTGGCCGGCTGGAGCCACACGCGCTCTGGATTGGCGTCGAAGCCGCCGCGGAACTGCTGGCGCTTCAGACCAAGTGTGAGCGCGCGGCCCAGCGGGCCGGGCTGGCTGCGGAGCCACGCAAATTCCTGCCGCACGTCACTCTGGCCTATCTCCAGAACACTCCCGTGGAGAAGCTCGCTGCCTTTACCCAAGCGTTGGGCACGTTCCGCTGCGAGCCGGCCCGCATCACCGGTTTCAGCCTCTACGCCAGCTGGCTCACCCGCGGCGAGGCCAATATCTATGAACCCGTCACCCGCTATTGGCTGAGCTGAACTAGCCCTCTCCCTCGACTTCAAACGCGGCCGGCAACACGGTCACCTGCCAGACACCATCGGTGCGATAGAGCCAGAAGATATCGCCATAGGCCGTGTCGGCGAGGCGCCCATCGCTGCAACCGACCGTCTGCGAGGCTGCCAGGCCGACAAATCGCTCCAGCCACAGGCAGCTGGTGTTGGAATGTTCGGCAACCAGTGTCCAACGCGCGTCAGACGCTTCGGCCTCGGCAAACGCGTCGGCACGGCTGCGGGTGACAAGGTCATTCGCCGCACAACCCGCCTCAAGCCCGTTTGCTGCTTGGTGGACGGTGACGGCACGGCCACCGGCCTCGGCGGTACGCAGGGTCCTGCAGGCGGCACTGGAATAGGCTTGGTCAACCTCGGGCGAGCCGATCACATCCGCCAGTCGCGCGACCATCGCGCCGCCCAAAGGGCTGAGCGGGCAGTCCAGCGCATTGCAGTCCGGCGCGATCTTGCGCGCATGCCGAACGACCAGGATATTCCGGTCGGCGCGGCGCAGGTCGGCGGCAATGCCCGCCGGAGCCAGCTCCAGCAAAGCCGGTCGATCAAAGTCCGATGCGGCTTCAGGACCGGCGCAAGCGGCCAGCAGCGAAAGCAATGCGAGGGTTGGGAAAATCAGTCTCATGCGGGGCCTCGTTTCCGATTTGGCCGCAGCATAGAGTGCCGTTCGCAGCGCATCCACCCGAAATGGCCAATCAAACGCTAGAGCGCGCGTCGCATCGGCAGCTGCACCCTGACCACAGTGCCGGTACCGGCATTGCTCTCAATCTCGAGCCCGCCCTCCATCAGGGTGGCAAGACGCCAGCAAATCGCCAGACCGATGCCGCCATCGCCGCGCATGCTGCCACGCTCGGCACGGACACGCTCGATCACCTCCGGCCGGAACTCGAGACCGGTCGCGATTGCGGTGAATTGGACCCGGGCAATGTCCTCGCCCGCCGATTCACTATCGACCAGAATGCGGACGGTGCCGGCTGAGCTATATTTGATCGCCAGCGAAGCCAGCGTTGAGAGAAGCTGTTTCGTCAGCCGGCTGTCACCAATCAGCATGGCATCGGCCGCCTCGGCGATCTCGCTCGCAAAGACCAGCCCTTTCTCGGTTGCGGACGGTGCATGCAAGGCTTCGACTGACCGCACCAGTTCGGCCGGTGAAAACTCTTGGGTGCGGACCTCGACCTGCCTCGAGCGCAGCCGCGACAGATCGATCACCGCGCTGACACGGGCCAGCATCGCCTGGGCCGATTGCTCAAGCGTGCCGAGCAGTTTGCGTTGATCGGAATCCAGCGTCGTATTCCCGAGCAGATTGCCCAGCCCGATAATGCCGTTCAACGGCGTGCGCAATTCATGGCTCAACCCGAGCAGAAATTCGGATTCCTGCTGACTGGAAGATTTCTGGGTCGCGGTTGCAGCCTTGAGCTTGCCTTCGAGCGTGGTGCGCGCCTGGTGTTCATGCTCAAGCGCTGATTCCGATTGTTCGAGGTTCTGCATCAAGCGGCCAAACCGCCACGTAAGCTGAACAATTCCGGCGAGAAACAGGATTGTCGCGACCGTCTCAATCAACCAGCGGACCCAGGTCTGCAGTCCAGTGCCGAGGCGAAGCATTCCTGCCTCGCTGATCCAGATCGGACCGACAGCCAAAAAGACGAGATGGACGAGGTGGTATCCGCCCCAGATCGCCATGCCTATTGCGATCAAACCCAGTTCGCGCGAGATACCGGCAAAGCTGATTGCCCGCAGATTCCGCGCCATCACGTACAGGGTGAAGGCAAGCACGAGTATAACGAAAATGTCCTGGACAGCCGTCGACAGCATGAAGTTCTCGCTCATGCGCGACCCACCAAGAGAGCCACGAAGCAGTCAATCACCCGTCCGGTGGGCATCAAATGATGACGTCCCGGTCAAACCGGCGGCGCAAACTCACCCGTATCGTTCTGTGTGTAAAGCACAAAACGACCCGATGAATTAAACATTCAGGCGCTTGACTCGACCACGACGTAACCGCGTCAGCCTGCCTCAGTCATTGCGGCCAAGCCGGCGCTTGCGCCGTGCGAGCAATTGGAGTCGCAGCGCGTTCAAGCGAATAAAGCCTGCGGCATCCTTCTGATCATAGACATCGTCTTCCTCAAAGGTGACGTGCGCTTGCGAGTAGAGCGAGTGATCGGAACTGCGCCCGACAACACTTACCGAGCCCTTGTACAGCTTGAGACGGACATCGCCGGTGACGTATTCTTGGCTGGTATCGATCGCCGCCTGCAGCATTTCGCGCTCGGGTGAGAACCAGAAGCCTTCATACAGCAGCTTGGCATAGCGTGGCATCAACTCGTCCTTGAGGTGAGCCGCACCGCGATCGAGCGTGATCTGTTCAATGCCGCGATGCGCCGCCATCAATATGGTGCCGCCAGGCGTTTCGTAGATGCCGCGCGACTTCATGCCGACAAAGCGGTTCTCGACCAGATCGAGCCGGCCGATGCCATTGCGGGCCCCCAGCGTATTGAGCCGGGTCAGCAGCGTTGCCGGGCTCATCGCCTCGCCATCAATGGCGCAGGCATCACCGCGCTTGAAAGTGACCGTGACATATTCCGCCACGTCAGGCGCATCTTCCGGCCGGACCGTGCGCTGATAGACCAGTTCGGATGCTTCCTCGGCCGGGTCTTCGAGCAATTTGCCCTCCGAGGAGGTGTGCCAGAGATTGGCGTCGACCGAGAAGGGCGCCTCGCCGCGCTTGTCCTTGGCGACTTCGATCCCATGCTCTTCGGCATAGGCGATCAGCTTGGTGCGCGAATTGAGGTCCCATTCGCGCCAGGGCGCGATCACGCGCAGATCCGGGTCGAGCGCATAGACGCCGAGCTCGAAGCGGACCTGGTCATTGCCCTTGCCGGTAGCACCATGAGCGACGGCATCGGCGCCGGTCTCATGGGCGATTTCGACCAGACGTTTGGAAATCAGTGGCCGGGCGATCGAGGTGCCAAGCAGATACAGGCCCTCATAGACCGCATTGGCGCGCACCATCGGGAAGACGAAATCTCGGACGAATTCCTCGCGCAAATCGTCGATAAAAATCTCGGAGACGCCGGCGGCCTTGGCCTTGCGCCGCGCCGGTTCCAGCTCCTCACCCTGACCGAGATCGGCCGTGAAGGTGACCACTTCGGCATCATACTGATCCTGGAGCCATTTCAGGATCACCGACGTGTCGAGCCCGCCAGAATAGGCGAGGACGATCTTCTTCACTTTGGCTGGAGTTTTCATGGCCGGGTTTCCCTTCACATTGTGTGCTGCCCGCGTAGCGCCCCCGCCCTTTGTACGCAAGTGCCCCGGCCCGGATTTTCGCCACAGGCCGGCAGATTGCCCGCATTCGCCACTGGACAGGCGCCGGTCCGACCCCATTCTAGCGCCATGGTCACACGTCCGATTTCAGACTTTTCCGGATTTTCCGGCCGGCGCGCCCGCTTCGAGCATGATCGCCCGGATGCCGAGACGGCCCGGGAACTGCTTGAGCGCCTGTTGCAGCGCACGCAGCAGGAGAAACTCGTCAGCACGACAGACCTGCGGCAACGCCTGCTACAGGCGGGGATCGATCTCGACATGCCGCGCTTGGCCGATGCACGCGGTTTTCTCGCGAGCGACGTGACGCTGGACACGGCCGCACTTGAAACCGCCCCGACCCCGGACATCAGCCGCTTCCTGCTGCAAATCATGGATGGCGATCTCGCGATTCAAAATTTTCCGATATTCGAAAACCGGATCGCCAATATCTATGCCTACGCCCAGGCGATTCCGGGTGGAGCGGTCGCCAACTATATTCCCGAACTGGCGAAGCAGGACCCGAACGCCTTCGGCCTCGCCGTCTGCAGTATTGACGGCCAACGCATGGCGCTGGGTGAGGCCGACACGCCCTTCTGTCTGCAATCCGTGGTCAAACCGCTCAATTACGCGCTGGCGCTGGGCCTGAATGGCGAGCGCTATGTGCATCACCATGTTGGCCGCGAACCCTCCGGGCTGGGCTTCAACGAGTTGACGCTCAATCGCGATAACCGCCCTCACAACCCGATGATCAATTCCGGCGCCATCATGTGCAGCGCCATGATCCGCCCGGGACGTCCTGTTGACGAACGATTCGACATGCTGATGCGGTTCTGGGATTCGGCCATTGGCAGCCAAGCCTGCAGCTTTGACGCGGCGGTCTACGCCTCGGAACAGGCGACAGCGGAGCGCAATTACGCACTGGCGCGGTTGATGCAGAGCCATGGTGTCTTCCCTGAGGGCAGTATCGTCGAGCGGGCGCTCGATCTCTATTTCCGCAGCTGTGCCATCTCGCTCGATTGCCGCGCGCTATCGGTCGCCGCCGCGACTTTGGCGAATGGCGGCGTCTGCCCGCTGACCGGACACCGGATCGCCGAGCCGGCAATCATCCGCAATACGCTCTCATTAATGCTCACTTGCGGCATGTATGATTTTTCGGGAGAATTCGCCTTCGTTGTCGGTCTGCCGGCGAAGTCCGGCGTCTCGGGTGGATTGATGCTGGTCGTCCCCGGTGTCTGCGGCATCGGCCTGTGGAGCCCGCCGCTGGACCGGCTCGGCAATACGGTGCGCGGTCTCGAATTCTCGCGCCGCTTGGTCGAAGCCTTCCCGTTTCACATTTTTGCCGGAACGACGGGCGAATTGAGATAATCGGCTGGACTTTCGGGCCGCTTCTTCCCACCTAACCAAACATCATCCGCCTTCGGGAGCTCCGCCATGCGACGTCATCTTGTTCTGATCACCGGGGCCTCCTCGGGCATTGGTGCGGCGCTGGCGCGCGAATTTGCCGCCAATGGCTGGGACCTCGCCCTGACGGCACGGCGCCAGGATCGGCTCGAAGCCCTCGCCGAAGAAATCAAGGCGCGCTACGGCGTCGACAGCCTCGTCATCCCGGCTGACCTGTCCAAAGCCTCAGCGCCGAAGAAAATCATCGAGGCCGTCGAAGCGGCCGGGCGCGAGATTGACGGACTGGTCAATAATGCCGGCTTCGGACTGTCTGGCACCTATACCCAGACCAGCTGGAAGCAGCAGGCCGATTTCCTGCAGCTGATGCTGGGCAGCTATGCCGAGCTGGTGCACCGGGTGATGCCCGGCATGCAGGCGCGCGGCCATGGCCGGATTCTCAATGTCGCCTCGGTCGCCGGCCTGATGCCAGGGTCGAAAGGCCATACCCTCTACGCCGCCGTGAAATCGGCGCTGATCAAGTTCAGCCAATCGCTCCACTTCGAAGGCAAGGCCTACGGCATTCATGCCACGGCCCTGTGCCCGGGCTTCACCTATTCCGAATTCCATGACGTCAACGAAACCCGCGATCTGGTGTCGAAAATGCCGAGTTATTGGTGGCTGACAGCCGAGCAGGTGGCCGAGGCCGGATTCAATGCCGTCCAGCGCAATCAACCGATTTGCGTGCCGGGCCTCTGGTATAAATTCCTCACCGGCCTCAACCAGATCCTGCCGACACCGGCCTCGATGTGGTTGATGGAGCGAAACAGCGGCAGCGTCCGGCGCGGCGAAGAAGCGCCCGATGGGGCCAAAGGCGACAGCGCAGCCTGATCCGGGTCAGCTCAGACTCCCAGTGCCAGAATTTCCGGACCGGGGCTTGCCTTGAACGGGCAATCGCGGATACAGCTGCGGCTTATGTTACAAGCTGATCCCCGCCTGATCGTCGCGCTCGACAAGCCGACTGTCTCCGACGCGTGGGCGCTCATCGAAGCGCTCGGCGATACCGTCAATTTCTACAAGATCGGGCTGCAACTCATCCCGATTGGCGGCATGGAGCTGAGCACTCGCCTGAAGCAGGCCGGCAAGCAG
This sequence comes from uncultured Maricaulis sp., assembly GCF_963975345.1. Taxonomy (NCBI): domain Bacteria; kingdom Pseudomonadati; phylum Pseudomonadota; class Alphaproteobacteria; order Maricaulales; family Maricaulaceae; genus Maricaulis; species uncultured Maricaulis sp. The sequence goes on from NZ_CAXBGE010000006.1 coordinate 125,318, forward strand.
GTCTTTCTCGATTACAAGCTGCACGACATCCCGGCGACCGTCGAAAAAGCCACCCGCAGCCTGGCCGACACCGGCGCTGACCTGCTGACCGTCCATGCCGAGCCTGCGGTAATGCGCGCCGCCGTCGCCGGTCGCGGGAAGAGCGGATTGAAGATCCTCGGCGTCACCGTGATGACTTGTTATGACGACGCGATGCTGACCGAGATGGGTTATGCCTATGGCGCCCGCGATCTGGTCCTGCGCCGGGTCGAGCAGAGCCTGGAGGCCGGCGTCGATGGTGTCGTCGCCAGCGCCCATGAGGCACGCGAGATCCGGCAGCGCTTTGGCGGCGACTTCCTGATTGTGACACCGGGCATCCGCCCGGCCGGCTCGTCCGCTGATGATCAGAAGCGTGTCGCCACACCGGGGTCCGCCCTGAGCGATGGTTCAACCCACCTCGTTATCGGTCGCCCGATCAACGCCGCCGCTGACCCCGCTGCCGCCGCACGCGCCATCATCGCAGAAATGGCCACAGCATCGCCGCAACCTGTTTCAGCCTAGCGATCCGCTTCAACGATAGGGATAAGCCCGTCGTGGCATGGGTTGCTGAACCGGTGCCGTGCGATGATCGAGCGCCCGCACCTGCAGGACACGGTGATCGAGCCCGGCATGGCCTGTGCGGACCTGGCCGTCAGCCGAGATCAGGATCAAGCCGCGATAGCTGTAGAGCGGCGTGAAAGGTCGCTCGACCCCGCCGACCAAGCCACCACTGAAGAATTCATCGCTCAGCCTGATCGGCTCCCCGGCGCTCTGTTCCGGACCGCGCGAGTGGGCCTGATGGACCGGTGTGGCAGCCAACGGCGCGGCGGGCTGTGGCGGCCATTGCCGGCCTGCCGATTGCGTCCGAAAGCTCGAGGATTGCTGCGACGCGGTGAATGTATTGCCTTCATGGCGTGCGGAGGCAGCAACAGGCTGAATCTGTGGCCGGGTGGCGGTCTGCTGCGGCAGCGGCCGTTGCGGCGCCGCATCGAGGCCGGTTGGCATTTCCGTAAAACGGCAGGGTGGACCCGCATAGCTCCCGGCCAGCGCCTGGCGGATTGCGGCGTCGCTACAGATCTGCTGCGCCCCCCCGGCCAAGCGAGGTTCCGTCTGTGACTGGGCGAGGGCGACCGGTGTGGTCACTGCGACGGCCAGCATCAAGGCGAGCAAATGTTTCATTCCGGCACATTAACCCGGACCTGGCCGCATCGATAGCGAACGCACCCGGCACGCGAACTTTCCGGTGCGATGCGGCTGTCAGGGGTGGTCTGGGGGTTACGGCAGGCCGGCCCGTCTCAGAAATCGCTGGTCCGGCCCTTGGATTCCCAATCGCCAAACCGGGTCGGCTCCAGACCTTTCGGTCCACCGGTTTCGGTTGGCAGGTCGGCCTTCGCATCGATGGCGGCCCGGCGCGTCTCGGCCTCCGCAAGGGCACGCTTTGCCTCAGGTGTCAGCAGTTTGTCAGGGCGGGGTGCGGCGACAGGCTTTTCCGGAGCGTTTTCCATTTCTCTGCGATACAGGTCTGAGGCGGCCGGGCCAAGCATTCAACTGCAAGTGAGGCCCTTGCGGCCCGGACAAATAGACGCAGCGCGGCCACCGTGCTAGCTGGCGCGCATGAGTGATGGACTAGATCCCCGCCGGGTGGCTGCCCGGGCCTATTCGCTTGTGCTCAAACAGCACAAAACGATTGAATCTGCCCTGGATCGCGATCCTGGCTTTGCCGCCATGAGCGATCGCGACCGTGGCTTTGCCCGCGCGATCGTCTCGACGACGTTTCGCCGCCTCGGACAGACCAGACTGGTGCTGAACAAGTTTCTCGCCAAGCCGATTGAAGAAAATGCCGCCCCGATCCAGGCCATCCTGCTCACCGGCGCCGCGCAATTGCTGTGGATGGGTGTGCCACCCCATGCCGCCGTCTCCTCGGCGGTGTCCCTAGCCGATGAAGATGATAAATCGCGCCGCCTCAAGGGTCTGGTCAATGCCGTCCTGCGCAAGGTCGACCGCGAGGGCGCTGCCATTGCTGGCGCGACCGCACCGCAGGAAAACCTGCCCGAATGGCTCACGCAAAGCTGGCGCACCGCCTACGGGCCGGGCCAGCTCAGCAAGATCGCCAACGCCCTGCTGGAAACCCCGCCGCTCGACCTGACGGTCAAGAACCCGGCAGAGCGCGAACACTGGGCCAGTGAGCTGGGCGCGACCATCCTGCCCAATGGCACTTTGCGCCGCGCCAGCATCACCGATCTGACCACACTGCCCGGCTTTGCCGAAGGCGCTTGGTGGGCCCAGGATGCGGCCGCTTCCCTGCCGGCCCAATTGCTGCGGGTCAAACCGGGCGAGACGATTGTTGATCTTTGTGCCGCGCCAGGCGGTAAAACGATGCAGCTGGCCGCCATGGGCGCCAAGGTCATCGCCGTCGACGTCTCCGAACAGCGCATGAAGCGGGTCACCGAAAACCTGCAGCGCACCGGGCTCGAGGCCGAACTCGTCATCGATGACGGCCGCACCTGGCGCCCCGACAACCGCGTCGACGCAGTCCTGCTCGACGCGCCCTGCACCGCCACCGGCACGCTACGCCGTCACCCGGAAGGCGCCTGGATCAAGCGCCCAGAAGACGTCGCCAAGCTGCAGTCCTTGCAATTCGAGTTGATCAAATCAGCGATCCGGATGATCAAGCCGGGCGGACGCCTGATCGTGTGCACCTGTTCGCTCCAGCCCCAGGAAGGCGAGGCGCTGGCCAATACGATCTCGAATTATGAAAGCCTGGCGCCCTTCGCCATCACCCGCAACGAACTGACCGACTTGGCTGAATCCGTCACCAAGGGCGGATTCATGCGGGTCACGCCGGCCGTCTGGCGCAGCCATGGTGGCATGGACGGTTTCTTCATCGCCCGCTTCTCCAAGCGCGCCTGATTCAGCACTGTTTCAGCTGGATCGGCGGGCGTGTCTTGCAGTCCTGCTACAGCACTGTTATCCGATTTGTCATGGGCGCTCCGGTTTACATTTCTCCATCCATCCTGTCGGCGGACTTCGCCCGGCTGGGCGAAGAAGTTCGCGCCATCGACGTGGCCGGCGCCGACTGGATCCATATCGATGTCATGGACGGGCATTTCGTGCCCAATCTGACGATCGGCCCGGCCGTCATCAAAGCGCTACGGCCCCATAGCGACAAACCGTTCGACGTCCATCTGATGATCACGCCGGTCGATCCTTATATCGACGCCTTCATCGAAGCCGGTGCCAATATCATTACCGCGCACCCCGAGGCCGGGCCGCACTTCCACCGCACGGTGCAGGCGATCAAGGCGCGCGGCGCCAAGGCTGGCGCAGCGCTCAACCCGTCCTCCTCGCCCGACATGATTGATTACGTGCTCGAGGAGCTCGACCTCGTTTTGGTGATGAGCGTCAATCCGGGCTTTGGCGGCCAGAGCTTCATCAATGATCAATTGCGCAAAATCGAAGCCCTGCGCGAGCTCATCGAACGCCGTGGCCTGTCGACGATGATCGAGGTTGATGGCGGCGTTACGCCATCCAATGCCAGCGCCTGCATCAATGCCGGCGCCAGCGCACTGGTCGCCGGATCGGCCGTGTTCAAGGGCGGCCCCGAGCATTACCGGGACAATATCAGCGCGTTGCGCGGGTAGAGGTCATGGCTCGCGCGGTCCGTTTGTCCGACTATGCCATTGCTGCCATGCAGGCGCTGCGACGCGAAGCGTCCTCGACGGTCAACGCCATCGGTCTGTTGCGCTCAATGCGCGCGCTCGGCCCGGTTCCCGATGGGTTGAGCGCTTTTCCAACCGATATCCATGCCGGCAATCCCGAGCGCGGTGCCGCCATTCTCGACGGCCGCTTCCAGCTGGCCGGCGACCAGCTCGATGTCCCGCCCGGCGAAGCGGGCGTTTGGACGCGCTCGACGCCGTCGCGCGCCTTTGCCCGCCGTCTGCATGGTTTCAGCTGGTTGCGCGATTGCGCCGCCGTGCCGGGCGAGGCTGCCGTGACAGAGGCGCGCCGGCTGACCGATGCCTGGGTGCGCACATTTGGTCGCTGGAACAGTTTTTCCTGGTCGCAGGACGTGTTGTCAGCGCGACTGCTGACCTGGTTGCGTCATGGCGAGCTATTATTCGCGCCGCCGGATGCGCAGGACAGCGAAGCGACCAAGCGTCACGCGGCCCGCTTGCGCTGCCTGGTGCGACAGGCGCGCTATCTGCAACGCGCCCTGCCACTGGCACCCGATGGGGCGATCCGCTTGCGCTGCGCCGCTGTGCTGACGCTGTGCGGTCTGTGCCTGCCCGGGCAGGCCGGTATGCTGAAAGCGGCGATCTCGGCCTATAGCCACGAAATCGAACGGCAAATTCTTCCCGATGGTGGTCATGTCTCGCGCGCGCCGCGTGCCGCTTTGGAAGCCTTGGTCGACCTGGTCACGGTGCGCGATGTCGCTGCCAGTGTCGGCTGTGAATTGCCGCCACCCCTGACCCGGGCGATCGACCGTCTGGCCGCCATGGCGCGCTTCTTCCAGATGGTTGATGGCGGGCTGGCCAATTTTCACGGCGGCGGCGAGGGAGACCGCGCAGCGCTGGCTGCCATTCTCGAACGCGACGACATCAAATCGCGCAGCTTCGGTTTCGCACCCCATTCCGGCTATCAGCGCGCCGAAGCCGGCGGTGCGACCATCGTGCTCGATGTCGGCGAGCCACCACGAGGCGCCTTGAGTGTCGAAGCTCATGCCAGCACACTGGCGTTTGAACTCTGTACCGCCAATGGCCGCCTGGTGGTCAATTGCGGCTGGAATGACGACCAGCCCGCCAATTGGCGCGAGGCTGTCCGGGCCACAGCGGCGCACTCGACGCTGACGCTTGAAGAGACGTCCTCGGCACGCCTTCTGACACCGGGCTGGCGCCGCGATCTGCTTGGCTCCCGGCTGGCCAGCTCTCCGGGACCGGTCATGGCCCGCCGCAATGAAGAGGAAATGGGAGTCTGGCTCGAAGGCGGGCATGAAGGCTATCGCGAGCAATACGGCTTGTCGCACCGACGCCGGGTTTTCCTGGCCGCCGATGGCGGCGATCTGCGCGGTGAAGATGCCTTGTCCCGCCCGATCGAGGACGGCGCGCCCGACGATGTCGATGCGCGCTGGCGCTTTGCTATCCGCTTTCACCTTCACCCCAGCGTGCGCGCTTCACTGGCCCGCGACTCGATGAGCGTCCTCTTGGTGCAGGAAAGCGGTGCCGGCTGGCGCTTCCGCAGTGATGGTGGACCGATCCGGCTGGAACGCTCCGTCTATCTCGCTGCCGGCGCCCCGCCCCAGCGCGCCACCCAGATTGTCGTCCAAGGTGAGGCCGAACCGTTCGGCGCAGGCGACCGGCCGCCAAATCGTGTACGATGGGCGTTTCAGCGCCTAGGCCGCATTGGCGGCGCTGCGGGGGACACAGCATGAGCACACCGCGGCCACAGGCACCGGTCAGCGTATCGGCCAACAGCAAGCTGACCATGATCTGGGTGGCCCTGTTCGATCTGGCCGCCGGCGCCGCCTCGATGTGGGCGGCGATTCATTTGCGCTATATGATCGAACGGACACCGCCGCCTGACGCGATTATGCTGCAATCTGTGACCGTGTTTGCGCTGGCTTGCGCCCTTGTTTTCCCGCTCTACGGCCTGCATCGCGGATTGTGGCGCTATACCGCGCTCAATGATGCCACACGGGTCCTGATGGCGATCATCATCGCCAATCTGGTTTTCCTGCCGGTACTGTTCCTGATCAACCGGCTGGATGGCCTGCCGCGGACCAGTCAGTTGATCGAAATCCCAATTCTGATTGCTCTGATGCTTGGCTCACGGCTGATCGTTGCGTCCTGGCGCACCCGCGGCCTGCAATCAGCGCTTCAATTTGAGGATCGCAGCAAGCCAGCAGCGATCTTGGTGGGCACCGATGAGGATCTCGACACCGCCCTGCGCGATCTGGCCCGCCGCAATGGCTCGGCACCGTTTCGCGCCAAGGGTCTGATAGAACCAAATCTTGCCCTCGCGGGCCGCGCGATACACGGCGTGCCCGTACTCGGCGGGCTTGAGGCCTTGCCCGCAGCACTGAAACGCCTGTCAGAGACGGAGAAACTACCACCGCGCCTGGTGTTGGCCGGCACGCGCACCGATGCCGAACTGGTCAATGCCCTGGTCCGGATCGCGGCCAAATCCGGCGCGAAACTGTCGCGCGCTCGGCCTTCAGAAGGTCCCGGCGCCTTCTCGCCCGTCGAGGCTGCCGATCTGCTCAACCGGCCGCCGCGCGCGCCGGATCTCGAACCGGCGCGACCGTTGATCGAGGGCAAGCGCGTCCTAGTGACGGGTGCTGGCGGCACGATCGGCTCGGAATTGGCGCGTCTCGCGGCCACGCTGGGGCCGGAAAAATTGATCCTGTTCGATGCTTCGGAAGCCAATCTCTACGAAATCGACCTCGAATTCGCCGCCCGCAGGCCCGCCGTGGCCTGGCGCGCCGTCCTCGGTGATGTGCGCGACCAGGCCCGGCTGGAACAGGTCTTCAAGGAAGAAAAACCTGACGTGGTGTTGCACGCCGCCGCGCTGAAACATGTGCCGATGAGCGAGCGCAACCCCAGCGAAGCAGTGCGCACCAATGTGCTCGGCACGATCCAGACGATCGAAACCGCGATGCGGCACGGCACCAAGGTCGTCGCCCTGATCTCCACCGACAAGGCCGTCGAGCCGAGCAATGTGATGGGCGCCACCAAGCGCGCCGCCGAACTCTACGCCCAGTCCGCCGCCACGGCCGACGGCGCGACCCGTGTCTGCGTCGTCCGCTTCGGCAATGTTCTCGGTTCGACGGGATCGGTCGTGCCCTTGTTTGAACGCCAGATCGCGGCAGGTCAGCCGGTGACGGTGACCGATCCCGAGGCGACGCGCTATTTCATGACCGTCGCTGAAGCCTCCGGCCTGGTCCTCTCCGCTGCCGCGCAAACAGCCGCCGATCCGGCGCTCAATGGCGCGCTTTACGTGTTCGATATGGGCAAGCCCGTTTCGATCCTGCGACTGGCGCGGCAATTATTGCGGCTGCGCGGCCGCGACCCCGATGCCCCTGGCGTGCTTTCGGTGGTTGGGCTGCGCCCCGGCGAAAAGCGCCACGAGGATCTCGTCTATGCCTTCGAGCGCACCGAAAACACCTCAATTCCCGGCGTCTGGCTGGTCAGTGGTCCGGAAACCGACCTGACACAGGTCAAGACACGGCTCGCGGCGCTGCTCTCGGCGGCCACGGATGCGGATCCCAAAGCCGTGGTCGAGGCGCTCAAGCACGTGTGCGGTATCGGCCCGGCAGGCGCTGAGCCAATTGACATGCCCGGTCGTCATGCTACCCCGGCATCCGACCCGGTCGAACCCGAATGAATGGAGCCCCGCCCATGCCCGATCTGGACCATGTTCCGCTTCGACGCGCTCTGATATCTGTCTCTGACAAGACGGGCCTGATCGAACGGGCGCAACGACTGGCCGATGCCGGAGTCGAAATCCTGTCGACCGGTGGCACACTGCGCGCCCTGCAAGAGGCCGGCATTGCGGCGCTCGACGTCGCAGCGGTAACCGATTTCCCCGAAATGATGGATGGCCGCCTCAAGACGCTGCATCCGCGCGTGCATGGTGGCCTGCTGGGCCGGCGCGACATCGCGCAGGATGCCGACGACATGGCGGCGCACGGTATTCCGGCCATCGACCTGCTTTATGTCAATCTCTACCCGTTTGAGGAAACCGTCGCGAAGGGCGCCGAATACGCGTCTTGCGTCGAGAATATCGATATTGGCGGCCCGGCGATGATCCGTGCAGCGGCGAAGAATCATGCCTGGGTTGCCGTCTGCGTCGATGACGCCGATCTCGACGCGGTTCTACAAGCGATGGACGACCGTGCCGGGGCCACCCCCTTGGCCCTGCGCAAGCAGCTCGCCGCGAAATCCTATGCCCGCACCGCCGCTTATGATGCGGCGATATCAAACTGGTTCTCCGACACGCTCGAGATCGAAACACCGGCCTATCGCGCCTTTGGCGGTAATCTCCTCCAGGCCCTGCGTTACGGCGAGAACCCGCACCAGGCCGCGGCACTCTACCGCACGTCGGAGAACCGGCCCGGCATCGCCACCGCCCGGCAGGTACAGGGCAAGGCGCTGAGCTTCAACAACTTGGCCGACGCCGATGCGGCCTTCGAACTGGCGGCGGAATTCGACCCAGAAACCTCGGCCGCCGTCGTGATCGTCAAACACGCCAATCCCTGCGGTGTCGCGCTGCACGACGAGCTGGCAACCGCCTATGAAAACGCGCTCGCCGCCGACCCGGTCTCGGCCTTCGGCGGTATTGTCGCGATGAACCGGCGGCTCGATGCGGTCACGGCCAATGAGCTGGTCCGCATCTTCACCGAAGTCGTCATCGCACCCGACGCCGATGAGGACGCGCTCGCCGTCCTCTCGGCGAAAGCGAATTTGCGGGTCTTGCTGACCGGCGCACTGCCCGATCCCGATCAAAAGGGTTGGCTGACGAAAACCGTTGCTGGCGGGCTTCTGGTGCAAGAGCGCGATACCGGCCGCATTCTCCCCGCGCAGTTGAAGACGGTCACCAAACGCGAGCCGACCGAACAGGAACTCGCCGACCTGCTATTTGCCTGGAAAGTCGTCAAACACGTCAAGTCGAACGCGATTGTCTATGTTCGCGACGGCGCCACTGCCGGTGTCGGCATGGGTCAGACCAGCCGCCTCGAAGCCGCCCGCCTGGCACTGCGCAAGGCCGAGGCGACCGCCGAAGAGAATAAATGGGACACGCCCCACACCCAGGGCTCGGTCTGTGCGTCCGACGCTTTCTTCCCCTTCGCTGACGGGCTCAATGCCGCGATCGAGGCGGGCGCAACGGCGATCATCCAACCGGGCGGGTCAATCCGCGATGATGAAGTGATTGCCGCCGCCGACGAGGCCGGTCTGGCGATGGTGTTCACGGGGATGCGTCACTTCCGGCACTAGGCCGGGCCCGTCGCGCGCCATGTGAATCAACTAAACATTGACGCGGCCGGTAGCAAAGCCACACATGGCCCCATGTTGTTCAAATTTCTGATCCCGGCCGGACTAGCGGCCATTGCGGTTGCGGCGTCCGGTCTGGGCGCCTCTGCCAGCTCCAATGCGATCGGCTTCGGCGTGCCGCATCGCACACTCGTTGAGCAGGTCGAATTGATCCGGCCCTTCACCGATGTCCGTATCCCGGACAATGCCAGCGGGCCTGTGCCGGCGGTTTTGATGTTTCATGGCTGTGGCGGATTGCGCCAGGTGCAGGAAGACTATGCCCGCGCGGCCCTCGATGCCGGCTATGGCGTGGTGATCATCGGATCCAATGCGGCGCGCGGCATCGACCGCTTCGCAGCCATGAGCCAGGTGTGCACGGGCTTGCGCCTCTGGGGCCGTGAACGGGCGGCGGACGTATTCGCCGGGCTGGTTCTGACCCGTGAGGACAGCCGAATTGACGCCACTCGCCTCGGACTGATCGGTTGGAGCCATGGCGGCTGGACCGTGTTGGAAGCGCTCGACGATGCAGGCCGCGACGTCGCCCCGGAATCGCTTGATATCGGCACCGGCGAAGCACCGGATCTGGCCGGTGTGCGCACCGCGATGACGCTTTACCCGTATTGCGGTTTTCCGATGCAGAGTGACGGCCGCGATTATGCCCGCGATATTCCGCTGCACGCCATCCTCGCGGCTGATGACATGATCGCACCGCCCGGCGACTGCGAACGCCTGTTCGAGCGCTCCCAAGCGACCGGTCATGCGGTGGATTTCCAAGTCTGGCCTGGGCAAACACATGCCTTTGATGAGCCGAACCCGCCAGCCGATCCGCGCATTCACTACGACGCGGACGCGGCCGCGCAGGCGCGCAGCCGCTGGATGGAGATACTCAACCGCGAACTCGCGCCTGCTCAGGGCTGAGCGACTGACGCCATTTCGCCGAGCTGGGTGGATGCGATCGACAGCTTGGACAGTGTCCAGGCTCCCGATTCATCCAATTGTCGCTGAACCAGATCGACCCGATCCGCCTCGTCGCTATTGACGGTATTCCAAGCCTCCACCAGCGAGTCCGCCCAATCCCTGGACGGCGCCTCGACACCGCCCGCCAACGCACCGCCGGCTTGAGCCGCGAAACGCATCGCCGAGGCCGCCAGCGCCTGCTGGCTGGCATAGAGATCTTCCATGAGGCGACGCACGGCGAGCCGGTCCCAGTGCAGTTCAGACGACACTTCGCCGCCAAGCCCACGCAAGCGGTCGAAGCGGAAACGGGCCCCGATCGCGTGGTAGATATAGGCGGTCGAAGCCAGCGGCCAGGCACTCTCAACCGACATATCGATCAGATCGGTCGATGAGGTCAGCGGCCGCAATTCGGCAACGGCTTGCGCCAGTGCGGCAGGTGCCCCGGCGGCGACAAATTTCTGCTTGCGGGACCGCACACCCTTGCGCTCGTGATCGGAAATGATCTCGTGCGCCATCGCGCGCAATTCCTGGACGCCAGACTGGTAGCTCGCGATTACCGCGCCGATCGGCTCCATGTTGGACGGGGCATGGCCGCGGCTACGCCGGACCAGCCAATAGGTCTGGCGCCGCAACAGGCGAATGATTTCCTCGTGGAGTTCAATCTGCACCGCTGCCGGTGCCTGATTGTCGAGCTGGTTGATCTCATGCGTCAGTTCGGAGTAGCCGAAGATCTTCCGCCCGGCTTCAAAGGAATGGGCGATAGCCGGCACAGCGGCCGCCGTTGAATCGATCGCGCGGTGGATGAAGGTCGGCCCACCCAGATTGATCATTTCATTGGCCAGAACCGTCGCGATAATTTCGCGTTTCAGCCGATGTCCGTCCATCGCCTCGGTATAGCTATGCAATCCGGTCGGGAAATAATTGACCAGCATGTCGTGAAAATGCGGATCATCAGGAACATCCGACGCGACCAGCTGGTCGAACAGGGTGATCTTGGCGTAGGAAATCAACACGGCCAGTTCGGGACGGGTCAGACCGAGGCCACGTTCCTTCAGGCTGCGCATCGCCTCGAGATTCGGCAGACCTTCGACCGCCCGGTTGAGCTGTCCGGCGCTTTCGAGTCGGGCCATGAAACGCTCATGGGCGTCCAGATCGGCGACGCTGGAATGCTCGGCCAGGGACAGAGCGAGGGTCTGATCGTAATTATGTTGCAGTACGTGTTTGGCGACATCGTCGGTCATCGATTCAAGTAACACGTCACGGTCCGCAAGGCTCATCGCCCCGCTACGCACCATCGGCCGCACCAGGATCTTGATATTGACCTCATGGTCGGAACTATCGACGCCGGCCGAGTTATCGACGAAATCGGCATTGGCCCGGCCGCCGAGGCGGCTGTATTCGATCCGGGCAGCCTGCGTGATGCCCAGATTGGCCCCCTCGCCGATGACTTTTGCACGGATCTCCGTGGCATTGATGCGCAAACCGTCATTGGTCTTGTCGCCGACATCACCATGCTGTTGGTGGCTGGCTTTGACATAGGTTCCAATTCCGCCAAACCACAATAATTCAGCATCAGCCTTGAGCAAGGCATTCATCAATTCGACAGGGCTGGCGCTCGGTGTTTTCAGCCCGGTCAGCGCGCGGATTTCATCGGACAGGGGCAGGGATTTTTCTGTGCGCGAGAAAATGCCGCCACCAGAAGAGATCAATGATTGATCATAGTCCTGCCATGAGCTGCGCGGCAGTTCGAACAGCCGTTTGCGCTCATTCCACATCTGGTCGCAATCGCCCGGATTGGGGTCGATGAAGATATCGCGGTGATCGAAGGCCGCAATCAGGCGGATCTTCTTCGACAACAGCATGCCATTGCCGAACACATCGCCCGACATGTCACCCACACCGATCACGGTGAAGGGCTCGTTCTGGATATCCTTGTTCAGCTCGCGGAAATGACGTTTGACCGATTCCCAGCCACCGCGCGCGGTGATGCCCATTTTCTTGTGGTCATAGCCGGCCGAGCCGCCGGAAGCGAAGGCATCGCCGAGCCAGAAATCGAACTCGTCCGTCGCCAGACCATTGGCAGTGTCCGAGAAGGTCGCTGTGCCCTTGTCGGCCGCGACAACGAGATAGGGGTCATCATTATCCCAGCACACCGTTGTTGCCGGATGGACCACGACATCATCGACAATATTGTCCGTGATATCGAGCAGGCCACGAATGAAGGTCTTGTAAGCCTCGCGGCCGGCTTCGAAAATCTCGTCACGCGAACCGCCGCGCGGCAAGGTCTTCGGATAGAAGCCGCCTTTCGAACCAACTGGCACGATCACGGCATTCTTGACCTGCTGTGCCTTGACCAGGCCGAGCACTTCGGTGCGGAAATCATCGCGCCGGTCCGACCAGCGCAGGCCGCCGCGCGCGACAGGTCCAAAGCGCAGGTGCACACCTTCGACATCGGGGGACCAAACGAAGATCTCGCGATAGGGCTTGGGCAGAGGCAGGTCGGCCAGCGAGGCGCTGTCGATCTTGATCGCGATCCTCGGCTTGATTTCGCCCGCCGCGTCGCGCTGATAGAAATTGGTTCTCAGCGTCGCTTGAATGAGCGCAAACATGCGGCGCAGGGCCCGGTCATGATCCAGGCTGCGGACAGCGTCGAGCTGGGCCAGAATTTGCTGGCCGATCACATTGGCGGCTTCAATGCGCGCCTTGTGTTCACCGTCGAAGCCGGGGTCAAACTTGACCCGGGCCAGTTCGAGCATACCGCGCGCAATATCCGGATAGGCGGCGAGCGCCTCCTCCTGGATCGCCTGCGACGGGTCGAGCCCTGTTTGCTGGCGATAGCGGGCACAAGTTCGCAGAAAGGCAGCTTCGCGCCAGGTGACGCCGATTTCGACGATCAGACGGTTGAAACCATCATCCTCGGCGCGACCGTCGGCCATTGCCAACAGGGCGTCCTCAAGCTTCGGACCCAGCTCTTCGAGCGATTGATGCTTGAGCGCATCGGAACGGATTTCGAAATCATGGACATAGGCCCGGTCGACCAGCTCGCCATTGCGGCCACGACGATCAACCGGAAATCCGGTTTCCTGCACGACATAAACGCCGAGATTTTCCAGCACGGGCATCACCCGTGACAGCGATACCGGCTTTCCAACCCGATAGATTTTGAGGCGCAATTCCGTCTGTTGGTCGTCGGCTTCGCGATAGGCGCGCACCGCGACCTTGTCGCTGGAGGTGAGCGTTTCAAGTTTCAGGACATCGGCCAAGGCTTCGCGGGAATCATATAATTCGCGGTAGCCAGCCTTGAAGGCCCCCTGATAGGCCGGCATGCGCAGACGGATCGCCTCGGAGGCGGTGCGCCGGACATGGGATTCCAGATCATCCTGCCAGGTTCGCGACAGCCGCGTGACGCGGCGTTCAAGCTCGGCGATATCGGGCTCGGGATGGTCAAAGGGGTTGAGGCCAATGATGAAGTGGACCCGCGCCAGCGAACTGTCGCCGAATTGCGGGTAATAGGCTGACAATCGGCCGCCAAACGCTTCGCGGATCAACTCACCGGCCTGCTCGCGGACTTCCGAGTTATAGCGGTCGCGCGGCATAAAGAGCAGGGCCGATACGAAGCGGTCGAACTGGTCACGGCGAATGAAGAGCTTGGTGCGTGGCCGGTCGTGCAGGTGCAATATGCCGAGGCAGATTTCCAGCAGATCGTTTTCGTCGGTCTGGAATAACTCGTCGCGCGGGAAATTCTCGACCGTATTGCGCAATTTCTTCGCGTTATGGGTGCCCGGTGCCTTGCCGGCCCGCTCCAGCACGCGGCGAACCTTGCGCCGGATCAGCGGCACCAGTGAGGCGCTCTGGTCGTAGGCTTCAGCGGTGAACAGGCCAACGAAGCGCGATTCACCGATCACGGCACCATCGTCACGATACCGTTTGACGCCGATATAATCCATGTAGACGCGGCGATGGACGCGCGATTTCATATTGCCCTTGGCAACAATGATCGGCGTGGGTTCGCGCAGGAAGGTCTCGATCGCGGGCGTCAGGACGGCCGGCTCCGAGCCCTTGCGCAAGACATGGCGCTCCGGGTCACGCAACACGCCGCGGCCAGAATCCAGCCGGACGCGAGGATGGCGATCCGCCATTGAGCCGTCTTCGCTAACGTCGAAATCATAGATGCGGCAGCCGAGGAAGGCGAAATGGTCGTCGCGCAGCCAACGCAGGAATTCCAGCGATTCGGCAATTTCTTCGGGTGATGCCAGGGTCTTGGCCTGCTCGAGATGGGCGATGGAATCATCCATCTCGGCGCGCATGTCGGACCAGTCTTCGACCGCAACGCGCACATCGTCGAGCGTCGCGGTGACGCCCTCGATCAGGGTGCGGCGGGAGAGCTCGTCAAGCTCGGGCAGATGGACCTGGATCATCGATTCGGCGAGACAACGGCCACCTTCAGCGACGCGGTCGCCCTCGGCATTGCGTCTGACCTGGACGATCGGGTGGAACATGGCGACCACGTCATGGCCCTGGGCGCCGATCTCGCCCATCACAGAATCAACAATGAAGGGTCGGTCATTGCCGACGATTTCCAGCACGTCGCGCGACAGTTCGACACCATCGGCCCGCTGAGCCGTGCGCATCCGCACCAGGATGTCATCACTGGCGCGGCGGTCGCCAAACGCCCAGAACTCGATGCTCAGCGCCGCCAGATCATCGGCCGAGACGCGCTCGAGATCCTCAGCGAGCGCATCGTCATAGATTTGGGAAAGGAAGGAGTTGCCGGTCTCGCCGCACTCCCCTCCAGAATGATCCTGCCAGCGGCGTCGGGCCGCTTCCATGAATTCCGCACGCGTATAGGCATGCGCGATTCCGACGACCGCCCCCATGATATGGCGCTCCTCAGCTCAGATTGATCCAAACCTGAACCTAGACCTGTTTGCCACAGGCGCAACCCGACTATGCCGTTGAAAACGCAATCGCGCTATTCCGATTAGGATGGGTAAGAAAATGTGGCACCGCCGGGAAGGGACAGGGGACCCGGCGGTGCCTGACAGACCTCATTCGGCAGGCTGGGGGGACGCACGATATGAGGCCTGCTCGGCCGCTGGATTCGTCCGGGGGAGACGTTTCCAGGGCATTTAACGGCGCGAATGTCGTATTCCGTCGCCACAGCTCATATGGGGAGCTTGACCGAACATTCCAACCCTACGACTTCACAGCTTCGTGAATGCGTCAGTCGGACTAGTGGGTCTTGCCGTGGAGGTCCGCCGCGCTCAGCCGGTCAGGCAATTCCCCAGATTCAAACAGGGCGCGCTGAACGCCAAAACGCAGGACTTCAATCAAATAGGTCAGATCGTCATCATTGGTCTCGAGCGCTTTCAACTCGTCCTCGACCAGCGCCAATACCAGATCCGCGACCTGCAGACGGTCCCGATCATTGTCGGCACGCTGGATATCCGGGAAATATTGCGACAGGCATCTCTGTGTCATCGGCCCATTCCAATCGTTTTCAGGGTTGAAGGCTGCGGTGCCCGAAGCCAGCTCCCGACGACTTCGTCGAGGGGCATTGTGCTGGTCAGGCGGTCGATCAGATCGAAGGATATGTCGCGCACACTCGACGCCGAGCGCGGGCCAACGGCACGGCCACCGACCGCCTCCGGGATCACGGTCAGGGTTTGGCTGCGGGCCACGGCGTCGAACATCGTCGCCATCAGCGAAAACGGCGCAGAGAACCCGACCAGAAAGCAGGGTGGACCCGCATAATGCTTGACCATGCGGCCGAAATCCGGATCCGAATAGGCCGACAGGCCCTTGCGGATAAAGACCGGCTCGCGGGCTCGCGGCCGCAACCCGTCAATCGGTGCGCCCGGCACGGTCAGACCACAATTGATCGCCGGACGATTGCTTTGATACTGGCAGTGAAGGATCGGCCATCCAGACAGGCGGGCTGAGCTCAGCAAACGCCGAATGCGGTCAACGACAAGGTTATTGCTGCCGTCATCGTTCGCCTCGCCCGGATCAAGCGATTCGCGCTGGCAATCGAGCAGAACGAGTGTCGGCAGGAAGGGCGTCATACCAGCTCCTCCGGACGGCGCTGCTTGCGCGATGCGCGTCGCAGGGAGCGGTCGAACGGCCCGGGCCGGTCCCAGTCGCCATCCGGACGGATGATCGCCATCGGATCAGAATCGATCGTGATCGCATTCGCCGGCAGCTCAAGCGGGTGTTCGATCTCGACATATTCATAGTCGGAGAACATGAAACTCGGGCGGCCTGGACGAACCCGAAAACCGTGGGACCGCCAATAAGCAACCCGGTTAAGTTGGGCATGACCAAGCACGCGGCGGTAGCCGCGGCGGGCACAATAGCTCAGCGCTTCCTGCATCAGCGCTCGCATCACGCCATGCCGGCGAAAAGTCGGCAGCACCGCCGCTCGCTCGACCTTGGCGAAATCGGCAAACCAGCGCAGCCGCAAAACACCGACCGGCTCACTGCCGCGCCAGGCAATCAGGTGCGAGGCGGCGACCAGGTCATTGCCGTCATATTCTTCATTATAGGGCGCGCGTTGCTCGCCGAGATAGGTGACGCCGCGCAGGGTCATCGCCATCACGACATGGTCAAAGCTGCGCGCGACAGTGACGCGCATCCGGTCTCGGCTCTCGGCATTCATGCGTAACTCTCCTCTGCAGGCATGCCGCTGCGGACCGCCAGCATTTTTGCAATTCGATGTGGAAATCCGGTGCTTCCAAACAGCAGGGTCGCTCCGTCGGGCCGGCCCAGCGGGACAAAGCCGAGCCGGGACATCAATTTCTGGCCCTGGGTCGAACGCGCACGGGCATAGACCCGAATATCGCCGTAAACCGCGTACCAAACCGCCAGCAGGCCACGCAATGAGGCCGCCTGGTCCATCGGAGACCGTCCGGCCATGCCCCAGGATAACAGCGCATGCGCCTGTTCGGTGGGGCTACAAACCCAGTCACGCTGCGCGTTGGCAAAGCCGAATTGACCCGCAAGCAAAGCATCGACGCCAGCCGATGTCAGCGGGATCGAGGCCAGCAGAGCATTGGCCTTGCCGTCCCTGCGCCGCAGCTGCAGGGCGCGACCAGTCCAGGACTGGACACGCCACAGCGCGTCCGGCCCGGCGATCTCACCCTCGATCAACTCATCGGCAAGCTGGTGAAACTCGTCGATTTGGTGTTCGTAGACCTGTGAGAAACCATGTGGCGCGACAGCTGCATGGAGTTGGTCGTCTTGAAATTGAACGCCAGCCCGGGATCGGCTAGACTCATCGATTGAACTACGCATCGGGCTTCCCAATTGAGGAGTGACCCAATTGGCTTAACACCGCCGCCGGCAACGCGGCTTCTTCGAAGTTGGAATAGTGGATAGTCAGGAAACAGCCATCAGCCTGCGGCGCAATGTGTTCGACTGGGACGATCTACAGATCTTCCATGCCGTTGCGACGACCGGCTCAATGAGCAGCGCCGCTGCCGCATTGGGTTGTCAGCAACCCACTGTCAGCAAACGCATGCGCCAGCTTGAGAGCCGCCTCGGTGCCCAGTTGATTGATCGACGCGCCGATGGCGTCGTGCTGACCCAGGCCGGGGAAGCTGCGCTCGACTATGTTCGCACCATGCAGCGCTCGGCCCAGCAACTGGAATCGCGCATTTCCGGCTCTGATACCTCGAACACCGGCGATGTCACGGTGCACGCGTCCGATGGCCTTTCGACCTATTGGCTGGCGCGTCACCTGCCGCGCTTCATGCGGGTTAATCCCGGCATCAATATGCACGTGTTGCGGGCCGATGCCGGTGTTGGGCCAGGACCGGACGTATCGATCACCTTTGTTCCAGACAAGGACATGGATTCACACACCGAGCCGCTGGGCACCATGCACTACATGCCGTTCGCATCGCGGGAATTCATCAATACCTATGGCGTGCCGAAATCGACCCATGACGTGCTCAATCTGCGCTTTCTCAAGCTGGAGCAGTATGATCGCGGCCTCGCTCTATGGGAGAACCGGGTTGAGGTCGTCGATGCCTACATAAATTATGCATTCCGAACCGATGTAAGCTCCGTCCTGCTCGAGACACTTCGCCATGGCGGTGGAATCGCTATGGCGCCGACCTATCTGGCTGCGCTATATCCGGACGAATTGGTCGTACTCGACTATGATATAAGACAAGACGTACGATTTTGGCTAAAATACATGCCGGGAAGCCAACGTGTAGGGCGCACAAAATGTGTTGGCGACTGGATTACCGAGATATTTGACCCTACAAATAACCCCTGGTTTCGTGAGGAATTTTGCCATCCCGGTGAATTCTGCGATATCGAAGTAATAAAACCACAGACATGAGGTTCCCATGAGTGCTAGAGGCCCAACGAGTATTGACCAGCACGTCGGTGCTCGGCTCCGCCTGCGGCGCAGCCTGCTGGAAATGAGTCAATCAGAGCTTGGCGAAAAGCTTGGCGTGACCTTCCAACAGGTCCAGAAATACGAACGCGGCACAAATCGCATCGGCGCGAGCCGGCTATTCCACGTCGCGCGTGTCATGGAAGTTCCCGTCTCTTACTTCTTCGAGGGCCTTGATGGCGCCGGAGACTCGGAGCTCAAGGGTCCCGATTCCGAAACACTGTATGATTTCATCGCCAGCCCTGATGGCTTGGCCTTGGCATCAGCGTTTTCGGGCATTCGCGACCAGACCGTACGCCGGCGCGTCATCGACCTGCTGCGCTCGCTTTCAGTCTGACATCGAGCGAAGACTTGTCGGGCAGATGAACGAAAACGTCACGGTTTTGCCTGTGTCGCGCCCAGCCTACGCCATATGACCCCCTCAGCTTGAGACCCTCAAAGCTGAGGGGGCATATCATGCGTTCGAAACAACCAGAAACCACACCATTCCGAAACAGGGATGCGAGCGAGCGCGATACACGCGCCATGGCCCATCCCTGGTTTCATCTCAACCTGTCACGCAGCCGACCCGGCTCGTCGCTCGATATGAGCGCAGTGGCCAGGCCGTCCGCAAAGTCCTGAACTTTTCTCGCCAAATTATTCCTCCAGTGTCCTGAACTCGGGCGCAGGGCAAAGGCATGCCGTCGGCTCCGCCATGGGCGGCACCGGTTGGCAAACCATACTCAGCTCACATCTGGAGGAGAATGGAGCGGGCGATGAGATTCGAACTCACGACATTCACCTTGGCAAGGTGACGCTCTACCCCTGAGCTACGCCCGCTCATGTCTATGCGGGGTCTAGCCCCGCCAGGGAGCGGGGTATATCGCGCAAACACCGACGGATTGCAAGGGGGAGATTCCGTCGCGGTGCACAAGGACTTGATCCGGCTCGCCAGTCGGGCTTCAACACATGGATGAGCGCTTCACGCCTTGAATTGTTTGCCCTCCTCGACCGGCTCGGGATCGGGCACGAAACCGTCAACCATCGCCCGATATTCACGGTCGATGAGGGCCGCGACATCAAGGCCACCATGCCGGGCGGACACACGAAAAACCTCTTTCTCAAAGACCGCAAGGGCCAAGCCTTTCTCATCACCGCGCTGGATGAAACCGAAATCCAGCTTAATCGGCTGCACCGGCATCTGGGCAGCGCCCGCCTTTCTTTCGGTCCCGAAGCGTTGCTGCTGGAAACACTCGGTGTCAGGCCCGGCTCAGTGACGGCGCTGGCACTGCTGAATGATACGGCGGGACGGGTGCGCTTTATCCTCGATGCGGCACTGATGGATTGGCCGCTCGTCTACTCCCACCCACTTCTGAACGACGCCACGACCGGGCTCGCACCGGCTGACCTGGTCCGCTTCGCTGAATCGACAGGCCATACACCGCACTTGATTGACTTCACCACCCTGGTTGATGATGAAGACGCCACAATGTAACGCCTTGCACCGGCGGCCCGTGAGGGCCACTTACTCGGCAAGACGCAGCAAGAAAGCCACATCATGACCCTGTTCAATACCGGAGCCCCCGACACCGACGATCTGGTCAAGGACTCCTCCGACAGCAATTTCGTCGCCGATGTCGTCGAGCCGTCAAAAACGGTTCCGGTTCTGGTCGATTTCTGGGCGCCTTGGTGCGGCCCCTGCCGCCAGCTTGGCCCGATGATCGAACATGTCGTGCGCCAGGCCGAAGGCGCCGTGCGTCTCGTCAAGATCAATATCGACGAGAACCCGGGCATCGCCCAGCAATTGCGGGTCCAGTCGATCCCGGCCGTATTTGCTTTCAAGGACGGGCAGCCCGTTGATGGTTTCATGGGCGCCCTGCCGGAGAGCCAGATCAAAGACTTCATCGCGCGCATTTCGGGCAAGGGGCCAAGCGAGGCTGAATTGAAGGCCATCGTCGAGCGCGGCATGACCGGCTTGGAATCCGACGATCTGGGCGGCGCCGCCCAGGATTTCGCCTCCGTGCTTCAAATCGACCCCGGCCATCCCTCGGCGCTGGCCGGTCTGGCCCGTGTCTGGATCAAATCGGGTGATCACGAGAAGGCCGCGCAGATTCTGCAACAGGTTCCTGATGATCGGGCCAATGACCCGGCGGTGGAAGCTGCACGCACCGCGCTGGAACTGGCGGCGGCCACGCCCACCGATGACGGCGTGACGGCGGCGCTGCGCCAAGCTGTCGAGGCCACACCTTCCGATTTGCAGGCTCGCTTCGATCTCGCCGAAGCCCTTCTGGCCAGCGGTGACCATGCCGGCGCCGCCGATCAATTGCTGGCCATTACCGCGCTGGATCGCGAATGGCAGGAGCAGGCCGCACGCACACTGCTGTTGAAGATATTTGAAGCGGCCGGACCGATGAGCGAAGTCGCTCGCGATGGTCGCCGGCGCCTGTCCTCGATCCTGTTTGCCTGAAGGAGACCATGATGAGTGATCCGTCCACCGGATCGGCCAACAGAGTCGTCGATCCGAAACTGCTCGAAATTCTCGTTTGCCCCGTCACCCGCGGCCCGCTGGTCTATGATCGCGAGGCCCAGGAGCTGATATCCGAAAGCGCCGGCCTGGCCTATCCGATCCGTGATGGCATTCCGATCATGCTACCCGAAGAAGCCCGTCAGCTGGAGCAGGCGTGATGGCACGCCCTTGGCCGGAAGAACTGCGCTTCTCCAAAGCCGACAAGGCGCTGCACGTTCGATTCGATGATGGCGTGGCGTTTGCGATTCCCTTCCAAACCCTGCGGGTCGAGAGCCCCAGCGCTGAAGTTCAGGGCCATGGCCGGGATCAGAAAATCATCGTGACCGGCAAGGAGAATGTTCAAATTTCCGCGGCCGAGCCTGTCGGGCGCTACGCCGTTCGGCTGGTGTTCGATGATGGTCATGATAGCGGCCTGTTCACCTGGGACTATCTCTACGCGCTGGGGCAAGCCGAACAGTCGGCGTGAATGGAGCTGGCGTCGCACGGACGCACCGACTAGGCTCGGCAATCAAGCTGCCAATCGGGTGATTCATGCGAATATTTACGGCCTTTGCCGCACTCCTCACCGGTGCCCTGTGCGCCACGTCCGCCCTGGCGGCGCCAGAAGACTTTGTCACCGGGCCCCTGATCGAGGCATATGGCGCCGTCGCTCCTGTCGATAACCAGATGCCGATACCTGAGGGCACCGTGTTCCGGGTTGTCTTCGATGTCTCGACCCCGGCTGATGTTGGCACCCTCAACCGCAACCTGGTCAGCGCAGCGCGTTTCCTCAATATGAATGTGGCCGCCGGCGTCCCTGCCGAAGATATCCATCTCGCCATCGTGGTGCATGGCGGCGCCGTCGAGGACGTCTCGACCGGCAGCCACTACACGCCTGGCGTCGAGCCCGCCAATGCTGACCTTGTCGCCACCCTGCTCGCCCACGACGTCAAGATCTATGTCTGCGGCCAGAGCGCCGCCTATCATGATGTCGGGGTTGAAGATTTGCTGCCCGGCGTCACCATGGCGCTTTCGGCAATGACGGCCCACGCCCTGCTGCAACAGGACGGCTATACGCTGAACCCGTTCTAGAGCATTTTCAGCAAAAGTGGGGACCGGTTTTGCGATTCGAAAATGCGGTAAACCAAAGAACTGGAACATTTTCATTGACCCTGGGGCCGATGAAAACACTCTAGGCCGCGTCCAGCCGTTCACCACGCAGAAGCTTCGGCACATCACCGGTCTCGCCGCCAGCTTGGCGCATGAAAAAGCGCCGGGCCGGCGCGATACTGTTCACGATCGACAGGCCGAGCCCGCGTAATTGCCGCAAAGGCTCGATATCATTGGAAAACAGCCGATTGAAAATATCGGTGCCGGCGGCGAGCGACGCGCTGTCGAATTTGCGCCACGCCTCATAGCGTCGCAGCGTCGTCAGGGCGCCGATATCAAGCCCGACCCGCTTGGCCTCACCACAGATCTCGGCCAGCGCCGCTGCATCGCGAATACCCAGATTGAAACCTTGGCCCGCCAGCGGGTGAATGCCGCGCGCGGCATCGCCGACGAAGGCAATCCGCTCGGCACAGAAGCTCTCGGAAAACCGCAATCCCAGCGGATAGGCCCAACGCGGCCCGACAGGGTGCACCTCTCCGAGGAAGTCCCCGAAGCGTTGCTCGAGTTCGCATTGGAAAGTGTCAGCATCTGCCGCGATCAAAGAGTCCGCCACAGCAGTGGGTTCGGTCCAGACCAGTGAAGCGCGATTGTCAGGAAGTGGCAAAATCGCAAATGGGCCCGAGGGCAGGAAATACTCATAGGCCACGCCGTTATGCGGTTGCGCGTGTTGCACGGTAGCGACCACGCCCTTTTGGCCATAATTCCAACCGACACTGCGAATTCCGGCCTGCTGGCGGGTGCGTGAGAACTTGCCGTCACAGGCCATCAACACTTTGCCCGACAATCGTCGGCCATCGGCCAGAACGACATCGATGCCATCGGGACGGGTCTCATAGCGCTGCGCGGTCGCCGGCGCGATGGAGACAATATTCGGGCGCTGCAGCACCGCATCGGCCAGCACTGCACGCGTATGCCGGTTCTCGGCCATCCAGCCGAGGGGTTCGCCATCGGGGCCTTCGCTGATTTCGCGGCGGTCAAAATGCAGGCTGTGCGGCCCGGGCCCGCCGGGCTTAATACCACCATAGGGGCGGCCATCGCAGACCAGGATGTGTTCGATCCGCGTCGTGTGGGGCCGCAAGGCATCAGCAATCCCCAGCGCTTCAAACAGGCGCCATGAGGTATAGGCGAGCGCTGAAGCCCGGCCGTCGAATTCTGGCGCCAGAGTGGCATCGATCGGCAGGCTGTCGATCACAGCCACGCTCAGACCCGCCTGGTCCATCGCCAGGGCAAGGGTCAACCCGGCCAGTCCACCACCGACAATGATGGCGTCGCCGCTAAAGAATTCCTGTTCGCTCATGCAGCGGAGAATAGGGGATTTTGCGGTCCGGGAAAGCGGGCATCGCGCCGCAGCCGCATTAACCTCTGTTTACCACCCGGATACCCTTGTCGGGCTAAACCGGGGTATGACCAAACGCACGGCAGCCCAAACCGAGACTGAAGCGCCGCAGCCGGGCCGACTCTGGCTCGCCCGGACGACTGACGTCCTGCTGGGAACAGTGATGCTGGTAACGGGCGGTTTTCTGCTCGCCGCCTTGCTGAGCCATAATGCGCTCGACCCCAGCTGGAACGTCTCGGCGCAGGGCGAAGTGCGCAATCTGATGGGCATGCCAGGGGCGAGCGCCAGCGATGTCCTGCTCCAGTCCTTCGGCTGGGCCGCCGCCGGACCGGCGATTGCCCTGATCGTCTGGGGCGGCGCGTTGCTGCTGCGTCACCCGCTGCACCGTCCGGCCTCTATCGCCGCCTGGCGCTGGCTCGCCGCTGCGATTGGAACGACCGGTTTTGCTGCTGCGGCCAGTGCGCTACCTCTGCCCAATGCCTGGCCCTTCGCCAGCGGACTGGGCGGCGCACTGGGCGATATGGCCCTGACCGGACTGGCCAGCCTGCCCGCCTCACTCGATCTGCCTGCGGCGACGGGCATCGCGGCAGCCTTCGGCCTCATCTTCGCCGTCGCCGGGATATTCTTCACCTTCGGGCTGCGCTCACGCGATTTGTCGGCCGCCTATGACGCAGCCGGCCTCGGCTGGGCGACGCTGCGGGTCTGGTTCGACGCCCTGCGTGGCCATGGGATGACGCTGGGGCGGTTATTCGCCGGTGGCGGCGAACGAGCGGACAGCCGCGAGTCGCCGACGCGCGAAGAGCCCGTTCTGCGCCGCGCCATGCGCGCGGCCGATGGCGATGCCAGCGATGAGGACGAGGACGATTACGCGCCGCAACCGGCCTTCAATTCCAGCGTCAAAGTCGCTCCGACACGTCGCTCTGCGGCTTCGGAGCGTGATCATCGTGAGGCCCAGGGCTCGCTGGCTTTCGCCAGGTCCAAGGGTTTCAAACTGCCGCGCCTCGACCTGCTGTCGAAACCACAACAGCGCAATGGCGCAATCGACGAGCTCGCTCTGCGCCAGAATGCCGTGCTGTTGCAGGGCGTACTGACCGATTTCGGGGTCAAGGGCGAGATTGTCCAGGTGCGCCCGGGCCCGGTCGTAACCTTGTATGAGTTCGAGCCGGCCCCGGGGGTGAAGTCATCGCGGGTGATCAATCTGGCCGATGATATCGCACGCTCGATGAGCACCACCGCGGCCCGCGTCGCCGTGGTGCCCGGGCGCAATGCGATCGGCATCGAACTGCCCAATCCCAAGCGCGAAACCGTCTTCCTGCGCGCTCTGCTGAATTCCAAAGTCTTCGAAGAGAGCAAGGCCGAGCTGCCGATGGCGCTGGGTGAGACGATTGGCGGCGACCCGTTTGTCGCTGATCTGGCACGGATGCCACACTTACTGATCGCCGGCACCACCGGCTCGGGCAAATCGGTCGGGATCAATGCGATGATCCTGTCCCTGCTCTACCGGTTGCCGCCGGAAGACTGCCGCATGATCATGATCGACCCGAAAATGCTCGAATTGTCCGTTTATGACGGTATCCCGCATTTGCTGACTCCCGTCGTCACCGACCCGAAAAAGGCGATTGTGGCGCTCAAATGGGCCGTCCGGGAGATGGAAAGCCGCTATCTGCGCATGTCGAAGATCGGCGTGCGCAACCTCGCGGGCTTCAATGAGCGTGTGGCTGTGGCCGAAGCGGCCGGCGAGCCCCTCTCGCGCACAGTCCAGACCGGTTATGACCGCGAAAGCGGCGAACCAATCTTCGAGACCGAGATCATCCAAGCCGAGAAGATGCCGTACATCGTCGTCGTGATCGACGAGATGGCGGATCTGATGATGGTCGCCGGCAAGGAGATCGAGGCGGCGGTCCAGCGCCTGGCGCAAATGGCACGGGCGGCGGGCATCCACGTCGTGATGGCGACCCAGCGCCCCTCCGTCGATGTCATCACCGGCACGATCAAGGCCAATTTCCCGACCCGGGTTTCCTATTCCGTGACCTCGAAGATCGACAGCCGCACAATTCTCGGTGAGCAGGGCGCCGAACAGCTGCTTGGGATGGGCGATCTGCTCTACATGGCCGGTGGCGGACGTCTGCGGCGCCTGCACGGCCCCTTCGTCTCCGACACCGAAGTCGAGGACGTCGCGGCCTATCTCAAAAAGCAGGGCGCGCCGGAATATCTCGATGCGGTCACCGCCGATAGCGATGACGGCGAGAGCGGTGCGCTCGGACTGGACGGCGAAGCCAGCAGCGGCGATGCGCTGTTTGATCAGGCCATCGCCCTGGTCGCACGCGACCGCAAATGCTCCACCAGCTATATCCAGCGCCGGCTGCAGATCGGCTATAACCGCGCCGCGACCTTGGTCGAGCGTATGGAAGAAGAGGGCATGATTGGCCCGTCCGACCATGCCGGCCGCCGCGAAATCTACCTGCCGGAACACAATGTGGCGTAGAGGGTTGCGTGACGGGTTTGGGTGACGGGCATATGAACATTGAGGCCTTGCTCAGGCCGCAATCACACGGCAGCTTGGCATCATGATTACTCTGCTGATTTCCGCCCTGATGCTCCAGGCTTCGGCCAACCCGCCCGACGCCTTGCCCGCACCTGAAACCGTGCAGACCGAGCCCGCACCGGCGACGCTCGACAGGGCAGCGGCGATTGCTGGCGTCAATGCCTATCTCAATTCGATCACAACCTTGCGCGCCCATTTTCTCCAGATCGCGCCGGATGGCAGCCCCTCGCGCGGCGTATTGTCGATGTCGCGACCTGGCCGGCTCTTGTTCGAGTATGACGATCCCTCGCCAATCCGGGTGATTGCCGATGGCACGACTGTCGCGCTGGAAGACCGGGACCTGGAGACCGTTGATCGGGCACCGCTGCGCTCGACACCGCTCTGGTGGCTGTTGAAATCCGATATCGACATCGCCACCGATGCCGAAATTGTCGATATCACGAGCGAACATGGCTTTCTTTCCGTTATGGTGCGCGATCCCGACGGCCAGATGGAAGGCAATATTGAATTTGTCTTCGACGAAGCGAACTATGAGCTGCGCGAGTGGTTCGTCACCGATGCGCTGGGCGAGGTCACCCGCGTGAGCCTTGTTGAGACAGAGGCGGACGTCGCATTGAACCCACGCCTGTTTGTGATTCCGGACCCCAATGAAGGTCGCGATTCGCGGCGTGGGCGCCGCTGACAGCTGCGACATTTTGACCACACGCAATACCTGTCCAATAATTTATTTGCATTATTTTCCAGGCTGTGGCGCTATTACGTCGCTGACTGAGGAAACAAGGGATCGGCTTCGTCCCCCCGCTTGCGGATCCTGAACCCAGTCGCGCCGGCTTAATCCCCTCCCGGCGCTGCGACGAAGCGAATTCGCGCAAAGCTTGGCGCCCGGTCTCCTTCCCCTTGAGACCGGGCGTCTTTCGTTTCAGCTCAGCCTCACACACGCATTTATCCTGTGCAGCCGCGCCGATGGGGGCTAAACAGATTTCATGCAATTTCACGACAATTCCGACGACGTGGATTTCACACGTCTGCTCGAGGAAATCCCTCTGCTCTACAAGGCGCGCGCCTTTGCCGAGAGCCTCAACGCCAATACCTGGTTCTCCAGGCTTGGCGAGCCGCTAGACCCGCGCGATCGCACGCTGGCCCGCGCCTATCTCGACGGCCTCGGCTTCCCGGAGGCCGAGCCGGCCCTGCTTTCCGACTGGAGCGAAGCCGCAACGGCTGCCGAAAGCCTCGATCGCGATCCGATTGGCTGGGAGGCGGAGGAGATGCTGCGCGCTGGCCTGATCACCCGTGTGCTTGAGCGGCTCGATGAGGAAGCGGTCAATGTGGCCCTGTCCCAGGTCGGCAGCAAAACCCATGATTCCTCGCGCGATGCCGTCGAGGAAGCTGCGGCCATCGATGATATCGAGGATATGGAACTCGTGCATGCCGCCGCCGGCGCCCTGGCACAAGCCGCCAATGGCGCGGCGCTGGTGATCATGGCCGAGGCGGAAGACGATGACCCGCCACACCCTTTCCTCGCTCGCTGGCGTCTGTTCGCACGTGGCCGCTGGCCGGTCGGCCTTGCCGGTGCCAGCTATAATATTCTCTGAGATTTACGACGAAAGAACACAGCCATGAGCGGTATTTCGATAGCGAGCTGGAACATCAATTCTGTGCGTCTGCGCGCACCGAGCGTGGCCGCGTGGGTCGCCGAAGCCGATCCGGACGTGCTGTGCCTGCAGGAGATCAAATGCCTGAGCGAACAATTTCCTGAAGAGGCCTTTCGGGAAATGGGTTTTCGGCATTTCCACATTCGCGGCCAGAAAGGCATGCACGGCGTTGCCATCGCATCCAAGCTGCCGCTCGAAGACCTGTCAGACGAGGATTTATGCCCGCGCGCCGAAGCCCGGCATCAACGCGTCGGCGTCGCGGGTATTGAATTGCACAATTTCTACATCCCGGCCGGTGGCGATGAGCCAGACCCGGCGATCAATCCCCGCTTCGCCCACAAGATGGAGTTCCTCGCCAAGCTGGAGCGCTATTTTGGCGCGCGCGCCGCTGAGAAAACACCGCTGATGCTGGTCGGCGATTTCAACATCGCCCCCTATGAGCATGATGTCTGGTCACACAAGCAATTGCTCAAAGTCGTCAGCCACACGCCGGGCGAAGTCGAGGCCCTGGAGCGCATTCGTCTCGCGGGCCAGTTCAGCGATGTCGCGCGCGAGCTGATCCCGATGGACGAGAAAATCTACACCTGGTGGAGCTATCGCGCCAAGGATTGGAAGGCCGCCAATCGCGGCCGCCGTCTCGACCATATCTGGGTCTCGCCGGAACTGCGCGACCAGGCCGTTTCCGGTGGCCGCGACGCCCTCAAGATCTGGGATGATGTCCGCAGCTGGGAAAAGCCGTCAGATCACGCGCCGGTCGTGCTCAAGCTGAACCTCTAGGCCCTATCAGTCAGGCTGCGGTCCGAGTATCGGCGTCCAGTCATAATCGTCCTGACGCAAGCCATGCCGGGTGATCCGGTCATATTCGCGTTGCCGCCGCTGCAGCTCGGACATGGCCGTATCGCCAATCGCCTGCATCTCATCATTGAATGTGGTGCAATCGGCGTCCCGTCCAAACGCCAGCAATGCATTGTAGAGATCGAGTGCGGCAGCATAGGCCAGGGTCGCGTGCCCGTTCTCATGCGCCTCGAGCACGGCCAGGCGGCGGTCCCAATTGGCGCGCCGTGAGCGACTGGCACGCTCATAGCCGACCCAATGCGGGTAGCGGATGGTGATGTCGAGCGGGATATCGATGACGGTAGCGCTGCAGCGTCCGTCCAAATTCTGATATTGCCAGAAGCTCGACATATAGGTCTGCGTGTCGGCGTCGACACCCAGGGGCCCGCTAAACTGGACGCTCTCATTCAAGAGCCGGTCATTGCGGCCCTCGACATCGTAAAATTGAAGATCGACCCGGACCGGAATCTGTTCGACATGCGGAAATTCGGGCGGTGCCTGGCGCGCCGAGGCGGGGCTGCAAAAGCCTATTGTGAACAAGGCGATCGCAAGGCCGAAAACGACCCGCGCGCCCATTTCAGTGCACCAGCCTGTATCCGCCGCTCTCGGTGACGAGCAGGCGCGCATGCGATGGGTCCGCTTCGATCTTCTGGCGCAGACGATAGATATGGGTTTCCAGCGTGTGGGTAGTGACCGCCGGATTATAGCCCCACACCTCGTGCAACAGCTCTTCGCGCGGCACGGCCTTGCTGCCGGCGCGGTAGAGATATTTGAGGATGTTGGTTTCTTTCTCGGTCAGACGGACCTTTTTCTGGTCAGCGGTGAGCAAGAGCTTCATCGATGGCCGGAATTCATAGGGGCCAACCTGGAACACAGCGTCCTCGCTCTGCTCATGACTGCGCAAATGCGCCCGCACCCGGGCCAGCAGGACCGAGAATTTGAACGGCTTGGTGACATAATCATTGGCGCCGGATTCGAGGCCGAGGATCTGATCGGAATCCGTGTTCTGGCCGGTCAGCATCACGATCGGCGCCGTGACGCCATTCTTGCGCATCAGGCGGCAGGCATCGCGGCCGTCCATGTCGGGCAGATCGACATCGAGCAGAATCAGATCGGCCCGCTGGTCGCGCGCCGCCGTCATCCCTTCGCCCGCATTACGCGCCGAGAGTGTTTGAAATTCTTCATGCAAATCGAACTGCTCGACCAGGGCGTCGCGCAGATCGTCATCATCATCGACGATCAGGATGGTTTTTTGTGTGCTCATGACGCCAATCATGCCGATTTCCCACAACAAGGCAAATACTACCGAGTGGTAGGATATACCCGGCAATATTTGCCGGGTTGAGATGGGGGGCCTTATTCCAAGCGCTTGATTTCTGGCCTGAATATTGCTTGTTAACCGTGGAGTCCGGGCTCCGGACACCCTGCCGTGGTGGGGAAGGCGACGGGGACGCCGGACATGGCCTTTGGTCGTGACGAAGGCGTCCCTCGCCGACCACCCTGACCTTGCCGGAACCCTGCCATGGACTGGATTGCCTCTGCATCAGGCTGGATGGATCTGGCGGGCAAACGCGTCCGGATCGCGCTGGGCCGCAGTGGCATTTGCCCCGAAAACCTCAAGCAGGAAGGCGATGGCGCCACACCAACCGGTCGCTATCAACTGCGCCGGGTGCTCTACCGCGCCGACCGGATCAAGGCGCCACAGACCGCGCTGCCCGTTCGCGCCATCGCTCCGGATGACGGCTGGTGCGACGATCCCGGCGACCCCGCCTATAACCGCCCGGTACGACTGCCTTATTCCGCTCCGCATGAAACACTTTCACGTGAGGACGGGCTTTACGACATCATCCTGGTGGTCGGGCATAATGATGACCCGCCCAAACCCGGCGCCGGCTCGGCGATCTTTCTCCATTGCAAGCGTGGTGATTACGAACCGACAGAAGGCTGTATCGCGCTCGACCCCGCCGATGTCAGGCTCCTGCTGTCACAGGCCAAGCCTGGCGACTGGCTGGTGATTGAAGCCTGAGAGCATTTTCAGCAAAAGTTGAAACCGGTTTTGCGGTTCGAAAATGCGACCCCTAAAGACCCGGCATTTGTCGCAAAAGTGGAAGCCGGTTTTGCGGTTCGAAAATGCGTAAATGTTAGTCACGCTCGCCAAAGAAGGCCGTGCCGATGCGCACCGATGTCGCGCCAAGCGCCACCGCGGTCTCGAAGTCAGCACTCATCCCCATCGAAAGCTCGGTCAGGCCATTTTGCCTTGCCAATTTCGCCAAAAGGGCAAAATGCAGGCCTGCCGGCTCAACCGCCGGCGGAATACACATCAATCCCTCAACCCGCAGACCATGGTCCTGGGTCATGCGTGCAAGAAAGGCGGGCAGTTCAGCCGGGGCGATCCCGGCCTTCTGCGGCTCTTCGCCGGTATTGACCTGGACCAGAATGCGCGGTGAGCGCCCCGTCGCTGTCATCGCCTTCGCCAGCGCTGCGGCCAGCCGGTCGCGGTCGAGGGTTTCGATGACATCAAACAATTCCACCGCTTCAAGCGCCTTATTGCTCTGCAGCGGCCCGATCAGGCGTAATTCGAGATCTGGATGCTGCGCGCGCCGCGCGGACCAGTGCTCCATCGCCTCTTGGACACGGTTTTCGCCGAATACGCGCTGACCGGCCGCAAGCGCTGCGTCGAGCAGGGCATCAGGCTGGCGCTTTGACACGGCGACCAGAGTGATATCAGAAGGGGCGCGCTTGGCCTGTTGTGCTGCGGCGCCGAGCTGGGCGAGCAGATGAGTGCGACGGGCAGCGAGATCGGGAGAAGTGTCCATGACGCGGCCATATGATGCACAGCTCGCCTTGGCAAGACTGGCCCTGCGGGTGCGCGGCCCGATGGCGCTGGACCTGCCGGCGCTTTTTGCGCTCACCGATCCCGACAGGACCCATGACCCGCTTCGCCTCGCCGAAACGCTGGCGCCGGGAACGGGCCTCGTCTTTCGCCATTTTGGCGCCGCCGACCGGGTCGAGACGGGTTTGAAACTGGCTGAACTGGCCCGTGAAGGCGGTCTGTGCCTGCTGGTCTCCGCCGATCCGGAACTGGCGGACCAGATCGGCGCTGACGGAATTCACTGGCCCGAGCGTCTGCTCAGTCAGGCCGGCTCGCGCCGGGTGCGCGGTGACCGGCGGATATTCACCGCATCGGCGCATTCACCCGCCGCGATTTTTCGCGCCCGCCGCGCCGGTATTGATGCGGTGTTCCACTCAACGACATTTGCCAGTCAAAGCATCAGCGCGACGCGGCCGCATGGGCCATTCGCCGCCGCAGCAGCGGTTCAGGCGACGGGCATGCCCGTCTATCCCCTCGGCGGCGTCAACGCGCGCACGGGAAAGCGTTTGGTCGGATTGGGTTTTGCGGGGATTTGCTGCGTCGGCGCCGTGGCGCAGAGCTAGAAGCGCAGGGCGGATTCAAACTTGATTTCGGGCTGACGCACGACGTTGTCGGTCAGCCGGAAGGTCAGATCATCTGGCGAAACCAGCCGCACCTGACCACCCAGGCGAATACGATCACCCAGATTGATGAAGGCGCCGGCGCTGAGATCGCTATTATCGCTGCGAAGATCCGGACCATCCTGAATGCCGACCCGAACACCCCAACGGCCACCGGGGGATTCCCAGTCAACCGTCGATTCCAGATCGAAACCCGGACGCGTATTCTCATTCATCGACAGCGTGAAAGCTTCATACCAAGGTGTTTCGACGCCGAGCTCAGTGGTCGGTCGGACGTCAGCCCGGACATCAGACTCGCTGGTCGCAACCGGCTGCGTCTGAGGGGCAAGAGCGGCATCTTCCTGCGCAAAAGCTGCTGGCGCAGCACAGAGCATTGCCGTCGCGATCGAGCCTGCGATCACGCTTTTGGCCAAAAAGGCCCGGCAAAATCCCCACTTGGACATGGAACTAAACTCCCTTGAGCCATCAACCTAGCTACTTGAAACCGACTCCCCAAGCGGATTCTGCCTTCATGGTTGCAGAATCCATTCAGCTGTGGCGGATTTGTCAAAATTGCCAACCCAATTCGAGGAAGATCGCCGAACCGTTCAGCCGGGTTTCGGACCGCCCCAGCGGCCCGGTCACCGGGTCGTCACGGCTGGCCGCCTGGATGCCGCCGCCAACCACCCAATGCTCGCCCACCAGGCGCGAAGCGCTCAACTGCACCGTCTGACCATCGACATGGACCAGATCATCACTGAACCGGGCCAGCTCCAGCGCCGTCAGCCACGGACCCTGTTCGAGGGCCGCCGAGACCGACCAAGCTTCATAGGCACCGTCAGACGCGACGCCATTATTCGACCGCAACCAGCGCGCACCGGCGCTGAGCCCGCCATGCGTCCAGCGCAATCCGACATCGCGGGTGCTGATTCCGGCAAAACCGGCCAAGCCGGTCGCCTCGGCGCCCTCGCTCAATCCCAGACTGGCGGCAAACTCGTGCTCGCCGCGACGGATCTCATAACGGCCGCCAAATTCCCAGACATCGTCGGATACCGGGCTCAGCAATCCGGCCGGTCCGGCTCGCCAGGCGCAGGCATCAACGCCGCAATCGCGAACCCGGGGTGTGAACGATAGGGCAATGCGTAGCGAACCGATGCTGGACGATTGTCCAACAGCAATCGAACGGTAGACTAACTTGGGTGAAACGCCCGAGGTGAGATTGCGCGTCCGGGCACCGCTCAATCCGGTCAAATCGACCCGGCCGCCATCGGCCCGGCTGAGCCGGAAAGCCGTTGGTCCACTGGCCGGGTCCAGATCGGCCGCGCCTGCGCCATAACCCATCCGCAGCTCACCCCAGCCGATATCGAGATAGCCGTAACCTGACTGCAGCGCGATCCGGGTGCCCTCGTCGGCCTCCGTCACCGCAGACTGAAATCCGGAGCTCGCCGCACGCACGCCACGTGGGGTTCCGTCGACCAGTATGGTCGCACAATCACCTGACCCCGCAGGGCAATTTCCAACTCGACCACCCCAGGCCCGGCGTCCGGAATCGCGTTCCAACCGGCCACCGAGGACAAAACCCCAGCGTTGGCCGGATGCCGTAAACGTCTCAAGTTTGAGTTCAGCATCGACGTCGAACAACAGGTCCGCGCCCGATTGAGTACCATCGCCAACAAGCCATACGCTGCCGAAATCAAGCCGGAATTCCGGTTCAAATCCGTCTGATATATCAGATGTTGTTGGAGAAAATGTAGTCTGAGACAAAGCCGGCGGGCCCGCGAGTATCCCGAACAAAGCCGCGACAAGGATCGCGCTGGATGTCCGTTTCATACCTCGCGGCCCCGCCGATCGGCCCCGTCCCCCCGGACGTCGCGCCGTTAATGGATGCGAGAGACAGGCTGTGGTCAAGCGCCACCACCCCTTAATCAGAGCTATCCTTGCGACATGTTGCAGACATGCCACGCTCACATGGGTGCCTTTCGGCGCTGGCGTGACGAAGATCGCGTGTTATACACACCTTCCCGGGATGCCAAAGATCGCAAGAAACAGGCATACGGGAAGTGTTTTCGCCGTCTTGCATCGAAGGAGTAACGGCACATGTCCGACCGTCGGATTCTTGGCGCAGTCTTGTTCTCCGCCATCCTGTTCCTCCCAGCCTGCGCCTCACGGGGCAACGACGCTGCTTCCAATAGCGGCGCATCGTCAGAGCAACGCTCCGGTTTTCATTTACCGAGCCTGCCCAACCCGTTACGCAGCAACAGCCCGGTCGTGCCGGAAGGCATTGGCGTTAATGGCTATCTCTGGCGCGCCAGCCTCGACACGATCAGCTTCATGCCATTGTCGGAAGTCGACCCATTCGGCGGCGTCATCATCACGGACTGGTACGCCAATCCA
The DNA here is from genome assembly GCF_963975345.1 of uncultured Maricaulis sp. Classification (NCBI taxonomy): domain Bacteria; kingdom Pseudomonadati; phylum Pseudomonadota; class Alphaproteobacteria; order Maricaulales; family Maricaulaceae; genus Maricaulis; species uncultured Maricaulis sp. The sequence goes on from NZ_CAXBGE010000006.1 coordinate 159,613, forward strand.
CAGATGACGAGCGAACGGTTCAAGCTTACCGTCTATATCCTCGACACGCGTCTGCGGGCCGATGCGCTCGCCGTCAACGTGTTCCGCCAGGTACGCGAAGAGGGCGGCGGCTGGATTGATGCCGAGACCAACCCGCAAACCTCCTATGAAATTGAAAACGCTATCCTGACCCGAGCTCGTCAGCTCCGCATTGCGCGGCTGGAAGATTAGGGCACCGGGTACGCGGTTGAATGCTGCGAGCCAAGGACATGAGCCGATACAATCCACGTGAAGCCGAGCCAAAGTGGCAGGCGGCTTGGGCGGAGCGTGATTCGTTCCGGGCCGGTGGGCCGAAGGCTCAAAACGGCAAGCCTAAATACTATGTGCTTGAGATGTTTCCCTATCCGTCGGGTCGCATCCATGTCGGGCATTCGCGGAACTACACGATGGGCGATGTCATCGCCCGTTATAAACGCGCGCGCGGCTTTGATGTTCTCCACCCGATGGGCTGGGATGCCTTCGGCCTGCCGGCCGAAAACGCGGCCCGCGACCGCGGCGTCCATCCAGGCAAATGGACCCATGCCAATATCGACGTGATGCGGGGCCAGCTCAAACGGCTCGGCCTGGCACTTGATTGGAGCCGGGAGTTTGCGACGTGCGATCCGTCCTATTACCGGCACCAGCAAGCGATTTTTCTGAAATTCTTCGAGAAAGGCCTGGTTTACCGCAAGACCGCCAAGGTCAATTGGGATCCGGTCGATCAAACCGTGCTGGCCAATGAGCAGGTGATTGACGGCCGTGGCTGGCGTTCCGGCGCACTGGTGATCCAGCGCGAGCTTGATCAATGGTTCTTCAAGATCACCGAGTACGCCGATGAGCTCACTGACGCGCTCGCAACCCTGGACCGCTGGCCGGAAAAGGTTCGCGTCATGCAGGCCAATTGGATTGGCCGCTCGCGCGGTGCGAATGTCTCCTTCCCCTTGAACGAGGACGCGCTCGCATCCGAGTTTGGTCCGACCATTGACGTCTTCACGACCCGGCCGGACACTCTGTTCGGAGCCAGCTTTTTGGCCTTGGCACCCGACCACCCGATCGTCCGCAAAATCGCGGAAGAGAATCCCGAAGTCGATCTCTTCATGCGGGAATGCTCGCGTATGGGGACGACCGCCGAGGACATCGAGAAGGCCCCCAAGCGTGGGGTCGATCTCGGCATCACAGTCCAACATCCGTTTGACAAAACTTGGGAATTGCCGGTTTGGGCCGCCAATTTCGTGCTCTCATCCTATGGTACAGGAGCAATTTTCGGCTCACCCGCCGGTGATCAACGTGATCTGGACTTTGCCCGAAAATATGACCTCGCCGTCAACCCGGTTGTCCTTCCGCCCGAGGAAGATGCGGATAGCTACAAGGTTAAATCTGAGGCCTATACCGGCCCCGGCACCATCATCAATTCGCACTTCCTGGACGGATTGAGCACCGAAACCGCGCTTGAGCGGGCCATCGCCGAGCTTGAAACGCTCAAGCTGGGCATGGGGGCAACCAGTTACCGCCTGCGCGACTGGCTGGTTTCGCGGCAACGATATTGGGGCTGCCCAATCCCGATCATTCACTGCGATGATTGCGGCGCGGTCCCAGTGCCTGCGGACCAACTGCCGGTCGAACTTCCCGAAGACGTTACGTTTGACCATCCCAGCAATCCGCTCGAGCGCCATCCGACCTGGAAGCATACCGAGTGTCCCGCTTGCGGCAAGCCGGCGCTGCGCGAGACCGATACGCTCGACACCTTTGTCTGCTCGTCTTGGTATTTCCTGCGCTTTACCTCGCCCTGGGCCGACGACCTTCCGTTTGACGCCGCAGAAGCCAAGCACTGGATGCCCGTCGACCAATATGTCGGCGGCATCGAACACGCCATCTTGCATCTCTTGTATGCGCGATTCTTCACGCGGGCCCTGAACGATACTGACCTGTTGAACATGGAAAGCGGCGAACCGTTTGCCGGACTGTTTACGCAAGGCATGGTGACGCACGAGACTTTCAAAGCGGGTGATGGCCGCTGGCTGTCGCCTGAAGAAGTCGAGCGCAAGCACGATAGTGCGACCGAAATCGCGACCGGAAAGCCTGTCACAATCGGTGGCATCGAGAAAATGTCGAAATCGAAAAAGAATGTCGTCGATCTCGACGCCTTCGTTGAGGATTTTGGCGCCGATGCGGCGCGCTGGTTCGTGTTGTCAGATTCGCCACCCGAACGCGATGTCGAATACACCGATAGCGGCGTCGAAGGCGTGTGGCGCTTCATCCAGCGTCTCTGGACTGTGACCATTTCACTGCCCGAAGGCGCGCCCGGTCCGCTCAATGTCGCGTCTGGTGCCGAGGGCAACGCCCTGCAGCTGCGAAAGGCCGCTCACAGGACGCTCAAAGGTGTCACCGAGGCCATTGAAGGCTTTCGCTTCAACTCGGCCGTTGCCCAGGTCCACGATCTCGTCAACGCCCTGCGCAAGGCTGAGGGTGAAGGCGACGCCATGATCGGGGCGCGAGCTGAGAGCCTTGGCATATTGGCTCGCCTGATCTCACCCTTCATTCCACATTTGGCTGAGGAATGCTGGGAGCGGCTCGGCGGTGAAGGCCTTGTCATTAATGCGCCATGGCCGGCAGTCGACGCAGCTCTCCTGGTTGAATCTGAGCTGGTGCTTCCGGTTCAGGTGAATGGGAAGCGTCGAGGCGAGATCTCCGTGGCCAAGGGAATGGACCAGGAATCGGTCAAACAAGTCGCGCTTGCCGAAGAAGGAGTAGCGCGTTCGCTGGAAGGGCTTACGATACGCAAAGTGATCGTGGTACCAGATCGCATCGTGAATATCGTCGCGGGATAAAATAATGCGCTCTTTTCGTTTTTCAGTGGCCGCCTTGGTCATCCTCTCCTTCAGCGCCCTTTCGGCCTGTGGCTTCACACCCCTTTACGGCGCAAACGCCGTCACCAGCGGCCTATCGGATATCAGGGTTGAAACGGGCCAGGAACGGATTGATTTCCGGCTTCAGGAGGCTCTGTTGGACGGTATGAGTGCCCGGCATGCCGCCGGGCCCTACACCCTTCACGCAACCACAACCGTCCTTTCACAACCTTTCGGGGTTGGGGTCGACGCTATCGCGAGCCGGTTCGCCGTACAGGTCAGTGTGCAATGGCAGCTGGTGCGGGAAGGAAGTTTGGAACCCATCCTGACGGGAATTGCCAACAGCGACGCATCCTACGATGTCCCCGCCGGGGTTTATGGTGGACTTGCTGCCGAGTCTGACGCCGAAAATCGCGCGATCGGCGTCGCGGCAGATCGGATTATAACCCAACTTGCGCGGTCCATACGGGATGAGGACGCGTGGTAAAGCCATCGCCACGCGATGCAGATGCCCGAATTGCCCGACCAGATCCCGCTTTCAAGGCTTATCTGATATTCGGCCCCGACCGAGGGTTAGTGCATGAACGCGCGATCACCTTGGCCCGGGCGCTGGTCCCGGATCCGAACGATCCGTTCGCTGTCACCCAACTCACTGAAGAAGATATGAAATCCGACCCGGCAGCACTCGCTGACGCGATGGCGGCAATGTCGCTTACAGGCAGCGCGCGCCTGGTCCGCGTCCGGCTGTCGGGCGAGACTGGGAGCGGACCGGTTCTGGAGCTCGTGACGGCGCTGGAAAAAGGCCTCGCGCAGGTGGAAGCCTGCCTGATCGTCGAGTCAGGCGATCTGACTCCTCGCGGCAAATTGCGGAAAATATTCGAACCGGCGAAGGCCGCAATGGCGATCGCCTGTTATCCGGATTCAGCGCAGTCGCTTGGTGACATTGCAACCAAAATGCTTGCGGAGGAAGGGCTTACGCTGACCGCGGCCGCGCGATCTGCGTGGCTGCCCAGGTTGGAAGGGGATCGCGCCTTTGCTCGCGGCGAAATAGAAAAATTACTGTTGTTCAAAGGGTTACAATCACAGCGCTCTGATGATGATACTCTCGTTGAGCTATCTGATATCGAGATGATCGCAGCGGATCAGGGTGATGCGGAACTGGATGCGATCATTGGGCCAGTGCTCGACGGCGAGCTGACGACCGCTGACAGCGCCTATGTCCGGGCGCTGGGCGGTGGTGCAAGTGCGGTTGGTGTCTTGCGTGCGCTGCAACGGCGTCTCGACCAAATCGGATCCGTCCACGCTGCCGGCGGAGACGAAAACGCTATGCTGCGCAGCGGAGCGCCGCGTTATGGCCCGCAAGCGGCGCAATTCAAGCGTCAATTGGGGCTGTGGCGCGGTCGACGGCTCGATGCGGCGCGGCAATTGGCCTTCGATGCCGAGCGCGCCGTCAAACGTTCGGCCAGTCCAGCGGATACGCTGGTTGGCGAGCTCCTGCTTCGGCTGGCGCGCGGCGCAGCTAGAATGCGCGCCTGACAGGCCTCAGCGCTCAACAGATCCCAAGCGGCGGCAAACATCGTCGAGCTGCTCAAGGGTCGTGTAACGCACACGCACTTCGCCGCCTTCAGCACCATGCCGAATATCCACATCAAGACCGAGTCGAGCCGAAATATCCGCCTCAAGCGAGCGTGTGTCAGCATCCTTGTCAGGGGCGTCCGCAGAGGGCCGGACTTTCGGCCCTGGCACCGGTCGATCAGCTGCGTTGCGCGCCATACGTTCGGCATCACGAACTGTTAGGCCCTTATCTACAATTAGTTGTGCGAGTTCCGCCGAATTTGGTGCGGAAGCGATTGCACGGGCATGCCCGGCGGAAATCTGACCTTCGGCTAAGTATGTCAGGACACTGGCAGGAAGCGAAAGCAACCGGACCATATTGGCAACATGGCTACGGCTCTTTGAAACAGCCCGCGCGACGTCTTCTTGAGTGTGTCCGTAGCGATCGATCAATTGCCGATAGGCCTGCGCTTCTTCGACCGGGTTGAGATCGGCGCGCTGCACATTCTCGACAATGCCGATCTCAAGCGTTTCCTGATCGGACAGCTCGCGCACGAGCGCCGGCACTTCGTGCAAGCGCGCCCGTTGTGCCGCGCGCCAACGACGCTCGCCAGCAACGATTTCATAGCCTTCCTCAGGCCCTTTGGCTGGCCGGACCAGGATAGGCTGAACAATCCCCTTCTCGGCAACCGAAGCCGCCAATGCTTCCAGCTCGCTCTCTACCATTGCTTTGCGCGGTTGGTCAGGATTTGGGCGGATCAATTCGATCGGCAGCATGCGAACACCATCACGTGTTGCCGGCGCGTCTGCAGCTGCCGGCAGGGTGTCGAAATTCTCGCCCTCTGACTCGCCCAGCAAGGCAGAAAGGCCCCGGCCGAGACGGCGATTCTTGTCCGATGCACTCATGCCAGTTCATCCTGTTTCAACTGATTGCGGCTGCGTTCCTGGCGGACGATTTCCCGAGCCAGGCCGAGATAAGCCTGCGAACCGCTGCAGGCGAGATCATAGAGCAGGACCGGCTTGCCAACCGACGGCGCCTCGGAGACGCGCACATTGCGTGGAATGACGGTCTTGTAGACCGTGTCGCCGAAATGACCGCGCACATCGGCGGCGACTTCGGCCGAGAGATTATTGCGGGAATCATACATGGTCAGGACGATGCCCTGGATCTCCAACTTCGCATTCAGATGTCCGCGGACCCGCTCAACGGTGCGGATTAGTTGGGTCAAGCCCTCGAGCGCAAAGAATTCGCACTGTAGCGGCACCAGAATGGAGTCAGCCGCCGTCATGGCATTGACTGTCAGGACGTTAAGCGAAGGCGGGCAATCGATCAGGATATAATCAAAGCCATCCGAACGACGTGCAAGAGATTGAAAATACTGATCTACGGCCCGTTTCAGACGATACGAACGCCCTTGATCTGTGGCCAGCTCCAGCTCAGCTCCTGACAGGAGGACATCGGAGGGTAAGATCGACAGGCCGGGCACCAAGGTCGGCACAAGCGCCTGCTGCAGCGGCACGCCACCAACCAAAACGTCGAAAGATGTCGTCGTCCGCCGCGCGGGCGGCACACCAAGCCCAGTTGAGGCATTCCCCTGGGGGTCGAGGTCCATGATCAGGACCTTCTGCTTTACTGCGGCCAGTGCGGTACCAAGATTGATGGCGGTCGTTGTCTTTCCGACCCCGCCTTTCTGATTGGCAATGGCGATCACTCGGGGCGCTCGGTGGCGCATTACATCATCGGACACGCTGTACCTCACTGATGCGCAAGATCACACCATCGCCGGTCTGACTGGGTATGACTTCGCAGTCGAATGTCCAGTGTTTGCGGGCCTCGGTCAATTCATCACGGTAGTGCCGACCCTTGAAAAACAGACCGACAACCCCGGTTTTCAACAGCGGGGCAGCGAATCCCAATAATTTATTCAAGGGTGCAAAAGCCCGTGCTGTCACCAGTTGGAAGCTTTCTGACGGGTCCATATCCTCGACCCGAATCGTTCTGGCCTCTGCTGCCAGGTCGAGTTCGTCGATCACGCGGTTGAGAAATGCAGTTTTCTTGGTCACGGAGTCGATCAGTACCACCCGGGCGTCAATCGCACGATCCCGGAAGGCCAAAGCGAGCGCCAAGCCCGGAAAGCCGGCGCCCGCCCCGAGGTCAGCAACGGAGCGAGTGTCGGGTGGCAATAATTCCATCAGCTGCAGGCTATCGAGGGCGTGTCGCTCCCAAAAGTCATCCAGCGTCGAGCGTCCGACCAGATTGGTGTGGGCATTGACCTCGACGAGAAGCTCCCGCCAGCGATCAAAACCGAGCGCTGTTTCACGTGAAACACCGGTGGCCGTCTGAAATTCATCACGCGTCACTCAGCTCGCCTTTTTCTTCTGTCGCTTGACATAGGCCAGAACGGCCGTGAGCGCCCCCGGCGTTACACCCTCGATGCGCGACGCCTGGCCAAGAGTGTCAGGACGAGCGGCCATAAGCTTCTCACGCGCCTCATTGGAAAGCCCGCCGACGGACGTGTAGTCGAGATCTGCGGGGATCCGCACGGCCTCGTCCCGCCTGAATGCCAAGATGTCGGCCTGCTGGCGGTCGAGGTAGCCCGCATAAACGGCATCGATTTCCATCTGCTCCGCGACCGGGCCGTCAAAAACGGATAACTCCGGCCAGATGCGCGTCACGTCGCCCCAATTGATTTCTGGATAGGCTAGCAGATCAGCCACAGTACGCCGGCGACCATCCGCGTTGACCGACAATCCGTGGCGTTGAGCCTCGGGTGGTGTGATGTCCAGCGTCGCGATGCGCTCTCTCGCGCGCTCGAGTTGACCTAGTTTCACGTGAAACATATCTCGGCGCCCGGAAGCGACAGCGCCCAGCTCAATTGCCTTTGGCGTCAGTCGTTGGTCCGCATTATCAGCACGCAGCAGCAAACGATATTCAGCCCGTGACGTGAACATGCGATAGGGTTCGCTGACCCCACGTGTGATCAAATCGTCGATCATCACGCCGATATAGGCCTCTGACCGGCTCAAAATTAAGGGTTCACTCCCGCCTGCGGCCAGTGCGGCATTAAACCCGGCCACCAGGCCTTGAGCGGCGGCCTCTTCATAGCCTGTCGTGCCGTTGATCTGGCCAGCCAGCCACAGGCCGGGCACAGCCCGGACCTGTAGGGTTGCGTCGAGTTCGCGCGGGTCAACATAGTCATATTCGATCGCGTAACCGTACCGCTTGACCTCAACCTGTTCCAGGCCGGGGATCGTGCGCAGAAAGGCGTCCTGGACGGCGTCCGGCATCGAAGTCGAGATACCATTTGGGTAGACGGTGTCGTCATCCAAACCTTCGGGCTCGAGAAATATCTGGTGCTCGGAACGATCCGCGAAGCGTACGACCTTGTCCTCAATCGATGGGCAATATCGTGGGCCACGGCCAGAGATCGAGCCGCTATAAACCGCCGATTGCTCAAGATTTTCCGCGATGATCCGATGCGTCGCCTCGTTTGTGTGCGTGATGGCACAGCTGATCTGAGGCACAGTGATCTTGGCGGTGAGAAACGAAAACGGCACGGGGACGTCGTCAGCAGCCTGTTGGTCGAGACTATCCCATGCAATCGAGGACTTAAGAATGCGGGCCGGCGTGCCGGTCTTGAGCCGCCCCATCCGCAGGCCCAGACCGTAGAGCGTTTCGCCCAACCCAATGGAGGGTTGCTCACCATATCGTCCGGCCGGAATTCGCTCGAGGCCGCGATGGATCACACCGCGCAGAAAGGTCCCGGTCGTCAATACAACACTGGGCGCGCGATAACTCTGACCTGAGGCGTCCAAGACACCAACGCAGCGGCCATCCTCGAGGATCAAATCCTCAACCGGGGCCGCGATGATTTCAAGATTGGTTGTTTCCGCCAGAGCGGCCTGCATGGCTTCGCGATAGAGCTTGCGATCCGATTGTGTCCGCGGTCCTCGGACAGCCGGCCCCTTTGAGCGGTTGAGCAATCTGAACTGAATCCCGGACGCGTCAGCCACGCGCCCCATCAACCCGTCCAGGGCGTCAATCTCGCGGACCAGATGTCCTTTACCCAAGCCGCCGATAGCTGGATTGCACGACATCTCGCCAATCGTTTCCAGCTTGTGCGTTAACAAAAGCGTCTTCGCGCCCAGACGTGCCGATGCCGAAGCGGCGTCACAGCCGGCATGTCCCCCACCGATAATGATGACGTCCCAGGTTTTCATGGTTTCTTGTCCAAACACGGAGGCGAAGTCCGGCGAAGGCCGCTACATAGGGCTGACGACGCTCTGAGTCGAGCGGTGGCGTCCAGTGTTTCACGTGAAACACCGCTGGAGCGCCCTATTTGCCGATGCAAAACTGACTGAAGACGCGGTCGAGGATATCTTCAACATCAACGCGGCCGGTCAGAGATTCGAGCGCCCGGACGGCCAGGCGGGCATCCTCACCGGCCAATTCCGGCGCATCGGCCAGCCGTGTCCGGCAACGCAGTAAGGCAGAATGAGCCGCTTCAACGGCGCGCCGATGCCGCGCCCGGCTCAAGGCCGGCAGTTCACGCGCACCCAGCCGCTCCTGCACAATCGCCTCGATGCGCCGCTCCAGGGCATCAATGCCCTCACCGGTTTTGGCGCTGACCCCAAGTCCGGCACCACCCGTCTTGCCCGAGACCAGATCCAGCTTGTTGAGGACCAGAAGATCGTCATCCAACAAACGACCTTTGAGATCGAGCAGTTCGCTCTGGGAGCGCGCATCAGCGACGCCGATCCGAAGATCGGCGTGCTCGGCCCGGTCCAGCGCCCGGCGGACGCCCTCAGCCTCAATCGCATCTACCGCTTCACGCAGCCCGGCCGTATCGCAGATCACGACCGGAAAGCCAGCCATCGTCACCCTCACTTCAACGATATCGCGCGTTGTCCCGGGAATATCGGTCACAATAGCCGCATCCCGGCCCGCCAGCCGATTGAGCAAACTCGATTTGCCGGCATTGGGCGCGCCGATCAGCGCGATCGAAAACCCAGTGCGGACCCGCTCGCCACGACGGCCGTCGGCCAAATGCAATTCGATGGAGAAGATCAGGCCCGAAATCGGCTCATAAGCCCGATGGGCCAGCGCATCAGGCACATCGGCCTCGTCGGGAAAATCGATCTCGCCCTCAATCGAGGCCAGCACCGAGATCAAGGCCTCGCGCCAGCCCTCATAGAGCTGTTTCAGTGAGCCGGACATCTGCGCCAGCGCCTGCTTGCGCTGACCTTCGGTCTCGGCCTCGATCAGATCCGCGAGGCCTTCGGCTTCCGTCAGATCCAGCTTGTCATTCTCGAAGGCGCGCCGCGTAAACTCGCCCGCCTGGGCCAGGCACCCACCAGCGCTCTCGATTGCCGTGATCGCTCCGTCAATCACCGCGGCGCCGCCATGCAGGTGTAGCTCGACGCAATCCTCGCCGGTAAAGCTGGCGGGAGCCGGAAACCAGAGTACCAGCGCGCGGTCGAACACATCGCCGGTCGCGGTGTGGAGACTGCGCAAACTGGCTTGGCGCGGCACGGGGTAAGGCTCCGTCAGCAGCGCGGCCAGAATATCTCTGGCGCTTGGTCCAGAAAGCCGCACCACCGCAATTCCCGACCGCCCTGGTGGCGTCGACAAGGCATATATAGTTGTTTTCACTTGCTTATTTCTTGGTTCCTGGTGTGGGCGTCACCGCAGCCTGACGCATCAAGTTCATGAAGGTGTCAGTCATTTGCCCGCCATAGGCGCTCCATTGCCGCATTAGGGCATCGGGCTCAAGCGATTCCATATTCGCATCCATGCGCCGGACCATCTCGCTGGTGAGGTGTTCATTGAGCGCTGTAACGTCCGGCAGACCCAGAAAAGCCCGCGCCTCAGCTGGCAAGCAGTCGATTTCGATATTGACCTTCATAACCATCTCCCGAAGTGTTGCGATGAGACTATCGCACAGAATTGGAGCGGACCATGAGCGGTCAAGACATTGAGATCGAATCTCCAGACGGAAACTTCTCGGCTTATCTCTCAACTCCGAAATCTGGCCAAGGGCCAGGCGTCCTCGTCCTGCAAGAGATTTTCGGCGTCAATCCGGCGATGCGATCACTCTGCGACTGGTTGGCCGGCGCCGGCTTCACCGCGCTTTGCCCCGACTTGTTCTGGCGCATTGAACCCGGGATCAAGCTGGATAGCGAAAGCGATGCCGGTCTCAAGCGCGCCTTCGAGCTGTTCGGTATCTTCAACCACGACACCGGCCTGTTGGATATCCAGACCAGCTTGGCCAAACTGCGCACGCTCGACGCCTGCACCGGCAAGGCCGGCGCGATCGGCTACTGCCTCGGCGGTCTGCTCGCCTACCGCACCGCCTGCCATACGGACTCTGATGCCAGCGTCGGCTATTATGGGGTCAGCATCCAGGACAGGCTCGATGAAGCCAAAGGCATCCGCCACCCGCTCATGCTCCACATTGCCGGTGCCGACGGCCTCACCCCGCCGGCAGCGCAGGCCAGCCTCTACAAAGGCTTGGCTGCGAACCCGCTGGTCACGCTGCACGACTATCCCGGCCAGGAACATGCCTTTGCGCGGCCAAATGGGGGGCATTACGACGCCGAAAGCGCCACCATCGCCAATCGCCGCACCTTGGAATTCCTGCATCTGCACCTGGATTGACGTTATCTGCCGAAACCGTGTGGCTTAATCGCTGGCAATAACCCAACTTGGCCGCGCTGTAAGCCGGGCGAAATAACTCTTGAGATTCTCGGGTGCGTCGGAAAACTGCCGGATCAGCTTCAAGAGAAAGAACATATACCCCATCGAGATATCGGCGGCCGTGAAGCGGTCACCAGCGATGAATTCACGGTCGCCCAGCCCGTGAGTCGAGGCAAAATCCAGCAGCTTGTCAGTCTCATAGCGCGCCCATTTCGCCAGATTTGGATCGCGCTTGTCCTCGGGCAGCAATTGGGTATGCGCCAAGAGCAGGGATACCGGCATGATCATGCCGCTTTCGCCGAAATGCAGCCAATGCAGGAAGCGGCCATAATCCGCTTCGTCAGGCGCGACGTCCAGCGGGCTCGGGCCGTAGCGGCCGAGCAGATACTGCATGATCGCGATCGAATCGAGGATGATCTCATCGCCATCCTTCAAGGCCGGGACCTTCCGGAGCGGGTGGATCAGCGCATAACTCTCATCCCCGGCCGGCCGCGTCGCAAATTGCACTGTGTGCAACTCATAGGGCAGCCCCATTTCCTCCAGCAACCAACGCACCCTGATCGAGCGGGTGCGCGGCGCATGGTAGAGCGTCAGATCAGGCGTGTGGCTCATGGGGCTTCCTCCGGAAATTATTACCCAATCCAAGCGCCAATTTCACGCCAAGCAAAGCGATCTCTGCTGCATCGCCACCAAACACGCCGTTCTGCGCGGGCCGAAGCCGACGGGCATCGCTGAACATCAGCCAGGTACAGACACAAAAAAGCCCGCCGAACCAAAGGTTTGACGGGCTTTTTGTCAGTCTATGACAGGATCAGGTATTCATCGAATCGAAGAACTCGTCATTGGTCTTGGTCTGACGCAATTTCTCGAGCAGGAACTCGATCGCATCCTGGGCACCCATCGGATTAAGGATCCGGCGCAGGACATACATCTTCTGCAATTGCGATTTGTCGACCAGAAGTTCCTCTTTCCGGGTACCGGATTTGAGAATGTCGATCGCCGGGAAGACGCGCTTGTCGGCAACCTTGCGGTCGAGCACGATTTCCGAATTGCCCGTACCCTTGAACTCTTCGAAGATCACTTCGTCCATCCGGCTACCGGTATCGATCAGCGCCGTCGCAATGATAGTCAACGAACCGCCATGCTCGATATTCCGCGCCGCACCGAAGAAACGTTTCGGCCGTTGCAACGCATTGGCGTCCACGCCACCCGTCAGCACCTTGCCAGAGCTCGGAACGACCGTGTTGTAGGCCCGGCCAAGGCGGGTGATGGAATCGAGCAGGATAACGACGTCACGGCCATGTTCGACCAGGCGCTTGGCTTTCTCGATTACCATCTCGGCGACCTGGACGTGCCGCGTCGCCGGTTCGTCGAAAGTTGAGGAGATAACCTCACCCTTCACCGTGCGCTGCATGTCGGTCACTTCTTCCGGCCGCTCATCGATCAGCAGAACCATCAGATAGCAATCGGGGTGGTTGGTCTCGATCGCATTGGCAATGTTTTGCAGCAGGACGGTCTTACCAGTCCGCGGCGGCGCGACGATCAGGCCACGCTGGCCTTTGCCGAGCGGCGCCACGATATCGATCACCCGGCCCGAGCGATCCTTGACCGTTGGATCGGGCAATTCGATCACGAAGCGAGATTCGGGATAAAGCGGTGTCAGATTGTCGAAATGTACCTTGTGACGGGCGCTCTCAGGGTCCTGGAAATTGATCGTGCTGATCTTCAGCAGCGCGAAATAGCGCTCACCGTCGCGAGGACTGCGAATTTCGCCTTCGACCGTATCACCTGTTCGCAGACCGAATTTGCGGATCTGGGTTGGCGAAACATAGATATCATCCGGGCCGGCGAGATAATTCGCTTCCGGAGAGCGCAGAAAACCGAAACCGTCCTGTAGCACTTCCATCACGCCGCCGCCGTGAATCTCAACACCGCGTTCGGCGAAAGCCTTCAGGATGGCGAACATCATCGCCTGCTTGCGCAGGGAAGATGCGTTCTCGATTTCAAGCGCTTCCGCGAATTCGAGCAATTCAGTCGGTTTCTTGAGTTTGAGGTCTTGCAGCGTCATGCGCTCAAGGCCTTCAAGCAAGGCTGGCGTGGTTGTTTCGTCGGTCATGATCAATCTGTTTTTTCAGGCAGGGGAACCGATTCCCGGACGGGAACAGGCTGGAACAAGCAATTCGGGTGCCAAAAGACGCTCATGGGCCCGGAAAGTCAGGATTGGGCAAGTGCGTTGTCGAATACGCGGACTTGACCGGAGAAGAGAGGATCCACGTGTGGATTCGTCGAAGGCTTGCCACGCTGACACGGCATCGTCAAGTTCCACGTAGCTACAGGGCCCTAGTGCAAGGCAACGACTGCAATGATGACAATCAAAATTGCCAAAACGAAGGGCAATTCGTTCAAAATACGGTAGCGCCGATCCGACCATTCATTGGTGCCAGCCTGAAAGCGCTTGTAGCGCAGCGCCAGGACGTGATGCAGCCCGCTCATGATCGACACGAGCGCAAACTTCCCAAACCAGGCAAAGCTCAAAAATACCGACCAGCCGCCGGCGCGCTCGGCATTCGACCAGATCAACAACAGGCCAAAAACCCAGGTCGCGATCATCGCCGGATTCATGATGATCTTCAGTAATCGTTGTTCTTGCAGCTTCAGCGTCTCATCAAGCTCACCACCGGGGATCGCACCGCAATGATAGACAAACAAACGCGGCAAATAGAGCAATCCGGCCATCCAGGCGATGACGGACAGAATGTGCAGGGCGCGTAGCCAATCATAAGCGGCGAGAATCATAGTGGTTCAAACCTCATTCAATGCGCAGGGGCAAGTCGTACAGGCCTGCGGACAAATACGTTCTCCGCCTGCGGCGGCAAGTCCGGACGGCCTTGCCAATGCCGCCAACACGATATCGGCGAGCGCAGCAATAAAATCCGGCGTCGTTCCCAGCGCCGGAACACGGGTATAACTGTTTACCCCACTAGACCGGGCCAGTTCCGCATAGTCTTCGTCCAGCTCGACCAAGGTCTCAATATGCTCCGATACAAAGGCGATCGGGCTCAACAGAATAGCCTTCCCGTCAGCGCCGGCTCGACAGACGGCCTCATCGGTCGCTGGGCCGATCCATTTGAGCGGCCCAACCCGGCTTTGATAGCAAATCTGCCAGTCGGGCAGTTCGGGCAACAGAGCCGCAACGGCATGAGCGGTCTGTTCGATCTGAAATTGATAAGGGTCACCAGCAAGAATGACCTTTTCGGGCAATCCGTGGGCCGAAAACAATAATCGGGTGTTGTCCGGCCGCCCGGCCTCGATCCAGCTGGTCCGGATCAATTCAGCATGGGCCCGGATAAAGCCTGGCTCGAGCGGATAGCAGCACACTGCGTGCGTTTCCAGGCCCGACGCCTTGCGCCAAGCCTTCAGCGACGAGCCCGTCGTGGTGGTTGAAAAGTGCGGGTAGAGCGGCAGCAAAACCGTCCGGTCAGGGCCCCAATCGGCAACGTCCTGGGCAACATCTTCGACGAAAGGGTGCCAGTAGCGCATCGCCGGCCAGATCCGGATCTCCTGCCCAGGCAGACGATCCGACAAGAGCGGCATCAAAGCATCGACCTGTTTCAAAGTCTCTGGCACCAGCGGTGACCCACCGCCCATCTTCGCATAATTCTGTCGAGCGGACTTTCCCCTTAATGTGGAAATCAGCCAAGCGAGTGCTTCACGGACAGGGCCGGGCGCACCAATGATGGCGGGGTCTCTAAACAGATTACGCAAAAACGGTTGTACATCATCGGGGCCATCGGGACCGCCAAGATTGAACAGAATAATTGCCAGCTTTCCCTCGGTCCTATCCATTTGCGGCTCCGTAATCAGCTCGAGCGCCTGATACGCGCCAGCAATTGCTCGACATGAGCGATTGGCACATCGGGTGTGATGCCGTGACCGAGATTGAAGATGTGCGGCCGGCCCGACCAAGTCTCAAGCAATCGATCAATCTCAGCGTCGAGCAAGGCCCCACCAGCTCGCAAGACCGACGGATCGAGATGGCCCTGAACCGGCAAAGTTTCGGGCAAGGCGGCGCGTGCCCATTCAGGTTGAACAGCTGTATCCAAAGCAAGTCCGGTAATTCCGGTTTCACAAGCATATCGAGGGTAGAGTGTGCCCGCACCGCGCGGAAAACCAATGATCGGGACCGTAACGCCAGCCGCGCGAATCTGATCAACGATCCGCCGCGTCGGCCGGATGATCACGCGTTCAAACAAGGGTTCCGGCAAACCTTCGGCCCAGCTGTCGAACAGTTTCAGCACTTCTGCCCCTGCCTGGGCCTGCATGATGAGATATTCGGCCGTCGCATCAGCGATCCGGTCCAGCATGCCATCAAACGCAACCGGGTCTCGCCAAGCTGCGACACGTGTTGCGTAACGATCCTTGGATCCGCCACCCTCAACCATATAAGTCGCAACCGTCCAAGGCGAACCAGCAAAGCCGATCAGCGTGGTCTCAGCGGGTAATTGCGGCTTGACCAGGCGCAGGGTCTCGGCGATTGGCGCCAACACCTCGGCTACGCGACCCTGCGTCAGGCTTTCATAATCTGTCGGGTTGAAAGGCTCGAGTTTTGGTCCTTCACCGGTGACGAACCAGACCTTGCGGCCCAGGGCGATAGGGATGAGTAAAATGTCCGCAAAGATAATCGCGGCATCAAAACCGAAGCGCCGGATCGGCTGCATCGTGACTTCGGCGGCGAGATCCGGAGAGAAGCAGAACTCGATGAAATTGGCAGCTTTTGCGCGGACTTGACGATATTCTGGCAAATAGCGACCAGCCTGTCGCATTAGCCATACCGGTGGCGGCGAACGCGTTTCTCCGTTCAAAACGGCGAGGATTGGTTTGGCAGGTTTTGACATCATGACGTTTGATTAGTCTGCTCTGTCGGATCATTCAATGCGGCCCTTTCACCCATATAGATATATGAATTTTTAGAGTCGTAATTGTTGGCACGTGGAAATCGGGGAGGGATAGGTTTATCCGGTCATACCGGAAAACGTCTTCCCCAGAATCCGAAAAGCCCAATCGAACCAGTATTTGCGCGAAGAAGGCAATTAGTCTCAAATTTATCAATCGTATAATCGAGCATCTTATGTTAAAAACCGTCTGAATTACTGTGCAAAACCGCTTATATCTGAACGGTTATTCGTCGGTTTTGAACAGGCAGCCAATTGTGGATAGAGATGTGGGTAGTACCGGGTCATACTTCGGGAAACCCACAGGTCAGCGATTTGAAACCATCCCTTGGGGAAAATCGCCACACTTGTTAACAATTCGTAAACGTCTTTAGGGCCCCCATCACCATGTCTTTCACCTCCAGGCCGCCTTTGAGCACCTGTTTTCATATTCACATGGTCTCCGATTCGACCGGTGAAACGCTGATGGAAGTCATGCGCGCCTCGGTCGCTCAGTTCGAGCACACCAACCCTCTGGAACATCTGTATGCGCTGGTCCGCTCCCCGCGGCAGCTCGATCGGGTTCTCGAAGAAATTGAAGGTTATCCGGGTGTTGTCATGTACACGATCGTCAATGCCGATTTGCGCCGGGATTTGGAAACACGTTGTGCCGATCTCGGCGTCCCAGCGATTGCCATTCTCGATCCGATGCTTGCGACCTTGAGCACCTATCTCGGCCGGGCCATGGCTAGCAGGGCAGGGGCGCAACGGGCTTTGGACGCAGATTATTACCATCGCATGGACGCCTTGAACTTTGCGATGGCACATGATGATGGCCAGGGCGATAATTTCGAGAATGCGGACATTATTCTGCTCGGCGTTAGCCGGACCTCAAAGACACCGACGAGTATCTATCTGGCGCATCGTGGCTATCGGGCCGCCAATATTCCACTTGTCAGAGGTGTGCCGACACCGGACTTTCTGTTCAGCCTGCGAAATCCTTTGATTGTTGGTCTGACCGCTTCACCGGAACGCATTGTGCAAATTCGCCGAAATCGGCTTTTGACTCTCAATGAAGATCGCTCGACCGATTATATCGACGATTTTGCCGTCCGTGACGAAATCGTTGAGGCTAAACGTCTTTTCGCGAAGCATGGCTGGGCCAATATCGATGTCACCCGGCGCTCGGTTGAGGAAACCGCCGCCAAAATCATCAATATGCTCAATGAAAAGCGTGGCCGGAAATGACGGCGCGGCTCATCCTCGCCTCAGGCAGCCACATCCGCCAGCAGATCTTGCGCGATGCCGGCATCGCATTCGAAATTATCAAATCCGATGTCGACGAAGATGAATTGAAACAAGCTCATCGCGAGCTGAAGCCAGCCGCCATGGCCGTTCTGTTGGCAAACGCCAAGGCCAACCAGGTCTCAAGCGCCCATCCGGAAGATTTCGTGCTCGGCGCCGATCAGACGATGGAACTCGACGGTGAGCTGCTCGACAAGCTGCCGCAGCGCGAATTGGCGCGGGCCCGGCTGACGGCGATGCGCGGCACGTCACACCAGCTTCATTCCGGTTTGGCTTTGGTGTGCGCCAATAAGACGGTCTGGGAGCATCAACAAAGCTCCACGCTCTGGGTCAGGCCCTTTTCAGACGCTTTTCTCGACATTTACCTCGCCACCGCCGGCGAAGAGCTGACGGCCAGTGTTGGCGCCTATGCCTATGAGGGCCTGGGCGCGCAATTGTTTGAGCGTGTTGATGGCGAATTTCATGCCATATTGGGCTTGCCGCTCCTACCTCTGCTCAAGGCGTTGCGAGACCTCCGGGTCATCGCATCATGAGGCCGACCGGCGCCGCGCGCCTGGCCGGCGTGGTCGGCGATCCGATTGGCCACTCGCTCTCGCCCAGCCTGATGTCAGCCTGGATCGACGCGGCTGGCCTTGATGCCGTCTATGCGCCCTTCGCTGTTCGCAAGGATGAAGCCGCTGACTTCTTTCGCACCATGGCGCGAACCCAGCTGGCCGGTCTCAATGTCACCCTGCCGCACAAGCAGACCGCGCTGGCGATCAGCGACCGAGCCAGCGAGGCTGCACAGGCGATTGGTGCTGCCAATCTCCTGACATTCAAGGACGGCCAGATTCACGCCGACAATACTGACGCCACAGGCTTCCTGAATGCCCTGCTTGCTGCCGGCATTGATCCCAAACAGGGGCCTGCACTGGTGCTTGGCGCCGGCGGCGCGGCTCGGGCGATCCTGCATGCTTTGGTGCAAGCCGGTGTGCCGGAGATTCGGCTCAGCAATCGCAGTTTCGCCAATGCTGAGGCCCTGGCGCGAGATCTGGCTCCACCAGCGCGGATCTATCCGTGGGAACAGCGCGACCAGGCGCTGGATCAGATCGCGCTGGTCGTGAATGCGACGGCTTTGGGATTAGCGGGAAACCCGAACCTTCAGCTTGATTGGCGAGCGGCGCCAACCAGCGCTATCGCCTGTGATAGCGTCTACAAGCCGCTCCAAACCGGGTTTTTGCGCGATGCCGACGAGCGGGGCATCAAGACGGTCGATGGCTTGGGCATGTTGATCGGTCAGGCGCGGCCGAGCTTTGAAGCTTTCTTTGGTGCTTCGCCCCCCGAAAGCGTTGATGCGCGGGCCCTGCTTGTCTCGCTATTGGGGTCTGAGCGATGAAAATCATCGGCTTGACCGGTTCGATCGGAATGGGGAAGTCAGCGACCGCTGCCCTGATCGCGGACGCAGGGATTCCGGTCTTCGATTCAGATGCCTGCGTCCATTCGCTATATGCGGCCGGCGGCAAGGCTGTCGCCCCGATAGAGGGCGCCTTTCCTGGCGTCGTTGTCGATGGTGCGGTTGATCGCCAACGCCTGTCGGCCGCTCTGCATGAAGACCCGTCGGGCTTTGCGCGGCTAGAGGCGATCGTTCATCCGCTGGTGTTGGAGGAGCGCGAAGCCTTTCTGCACAAGGCGCGTCAGCGCGGTGCGGACCTGGTTGTGTTTGATATTCCGCTTCTTTACGAGACCGGATCGGATAGCCATGTTGACCATGTTCTGGTCGCCTACGCGCCGGACGAAATTCGCCGCTCACGTGTCATGCAGAGACCCGGCATGACGCAGGACAAGCTGGACGCCATAATCGCGCGGCAACTGGATGATTCGAACAAGCTGGCCCGGGCGGACTATCGGATCGAAACTTCGGGCGGGCTCGACGACGCCAAACGGCAGCTGGATGCGATTTTGAAGTCCGTTCGCGAACGCAGCAAGGATTGAGACAGGCAGATGCGGGAAATCGTTTTCGATACCGAGACGACTGGTCTCTACGCCAATTCAGGCGATAGGGTGACGGAAATCGGCTGTGTCGAAGTGATCGATTTCATCCCGACCGGCCGCACCTGGCACGCCTATGTCAATCCACAGCGCTCTACCCCGAAAGAAGTGATTGCGATCACTGGGCTGACCGACGCTTTCCTCTCCGACAAACCGCTATTTAGCCATGTCGCGGAAGAGTTTATCGATTTCGTCGGCGACGCCGGCCTGGTTGCGCACAATGCCCCCTTTGACCGTGGCTTCATCAATATGGAGCTCGAACGACTGGGGCGGCCTGGCTATGAGGAAGTGCGCTTCAAGGATACGGCCCGGATGGCGCGCGCCAAATTTCCCGGCTCCTATGTCTCGCTCGACGCGCTCTGCAAACGCTTCGACATCTCGTTGGAAAGCCGCGACAAGCACGGTGCGCTGGTCGATGCGCTCCTGCTGGCCGAGGTTTATCTTGAGCTGTCGGGTGGACGCACTCGCGCCCTTGATCTCAGCGGTCAGGGTGTGACGGGTCCGGGTGAGACGGTCTTCCCGCCTCAACAGGCCCGGC
This sequence comes from uncultured Maricaulis sp., assembly GCF_963975345.1. NCBI lineage: Bacteria > Pseudomonadati > Pseudomonadota > Alphaproteobacteria > Maricaulales > Maricaulaceae > Maricaulis > uncultured Maricaulis sp. The sequence continues at coordinate 179,530 of NZ_CAXBGE010000006.1, forward strand.
CGCAGGCCTTAAGCCAAGCCCAGACAGACTCAGAGCGCGCCGCCCATGCTGCCTTCATTGAGGAGCTGGGCGAAAACGCGCTCTGGAAAAAACTGGCGATTGGTCGCGAGTAAGGCCTAGTTCGACGCTTCAGGCGCGCCATTGCCATTGGTGTCAGCCCCTGGGACAGCGGCGGCCCGCTTGACCATTTGCTGGCGGTAAAGCCCTGCAAAATCGACCGGATCCAGCATCAGCGGCGGGAAGCCACCATCGCGGGTGGCGTCGGCCAGAACGCGGCGGGCGAAGGGGAAGAGCAGGCGCGGACATTCGATCAGCAAGAAGGGCTCACGGTCAGCGTCGGCGACATTGGCCAGCTGGAACAGCCCACCAAAAGACAGTTCGGCGATGAAGACGACGTCATCATTCTCGCGTGTCGCCTTGGCTTCGATATTGAGCATGACCTCAAACGCGCCTTCGCCAACGGTGCGGGCTTGGACGTCGATCGCGAGATCAATCCCGGGGGTCTGGCCATTGCGCAGCGAATCCGGTGCGCCAGGGTTTTCGAACGACAAGTCCTTCACATACTGCGCCAAAATGCGCAGTTGTGGTTGGGCTGGCGGTGTGTTTTCGGTAGGCGTTGCTGGAGCGTCGGTCATGAAAGTCCCCACAAGACGGGCGTCGGCGATATTATGGCCGCTTCAGCGGTCACACGAAACGAGGCGCGCCGGTTACCATGCGGGCCCGGTGGGGGCAAGCATGCTGCGCCTCAGCGATAAGGCTGACGGATTGACAAATTCGGGCTATACCGGAACCAGATTGTCCATCGACCCCCTCTTGCGGCGAAAATCTTATGTTTGAGCTTCTATCCACTCTCATTTTCGCAGGCATCGCGATCTTCATCGCGTTTCGCCTCTATTCGACGCTGGGGCGGCGTGAAGGGCATATGGAAGCGCCGCCGGCATCGGACCCCAAAGCGCGCAGCGTCCTGTCGGATACACCGCAGACGCATTTGCGCCCGGCTTTTGAAGGGCGTGCTGCAGCAGGGCTTGAGGCGATTGCGGCGGCTGATAACCGCTTTGATCCCGACAGCTTCGTGACCGGTGCCAAAGCGGCTTACACCATGATCGTCGAGGCCTTTGCCAAGGGTGATCTGGAGGCTTTGCGGCCCCTGCTCGCCGATAAGGTCTATCAACGTTATGCAGATGCCATCACCGCGCGCAATGAGCGCAAGGAAAGCGTTCGAACCGAGATTGAACGGATCAAATCAGCCGAGATCTCCGAAGCCTCGCATGAGGGCTCCCTGGCCAAGGTCAAGGTGAGCTTTGAGGCTGAAATCGCTACGGAAACGCTCGGCGAATCCGGAGAGCGTGTGGCTGGCGATCTGGGCACGTTGAACACGGTTCGCGAAAATTGGGTGTTCGAGCGGCGCACCGATAATGCCAACCCCAACTGGGTGCTGTCCGGTGTGGCGGCGGTATAGTTCGGCCGCTCTGCTGGTCCTGCTGTCGGTTACAGCCTGTCAGCCAGCGCCCGACCCTGAACCGCCAACGTCAGAACCCCCTGTAGAACAACCACTTCCGACCGGTCTGCGGCTATTGCCGGCTGACTGGGATGCGATGGCCGGCTGGAGCGGTGCCGATCTGCGCCCGGCGCTGGCGGCTTTCCTGCGCTCCTGTGCCCGGCTCAGTAACCGCAATGATAACGAGGCCTTGAGCCCGCGCGCGCCGTGGGCTGGGCAGGTTGGTGATTGGCGGGCGGCGTGTACGGCAGCGTCCATGACCGAACCGTCGGCCGAGGCGGCGCAGGCAACGTTTGAGGCTTTCTTTGCACCGGTGCGGGCGATCGCGCTCGACGAAGAGGGCCAGGAAGCGGGCGAAACCGGCTTGCTGACAGGCTATTACGAGCCCTATGTCGAAGTGCGCCGGGTTGCGGATGCGGAGTTCAGCCAGCCCTTGCGGCGGCGGCCTGGTGATCTGGTTTCAATTGATCTGGGTCTGTTTGAATCCGATCTGGCGGGGCGGCGGCTGGTCGGCCGGGTGAATAACGGGTCCTTGGTCCAGTATTATAACCGCGGCGAGATCGAGGCGGATAATCGCGGCGAGATTTTCGCCTGGGGCCGGCCGATTGACGTGTTTTTCCTGCAGATCCAGGGTTCCGGCCGTCTGGTCGATGCCGAGGGTAACCAGACCCGCGCCGCCTTTTCGGCCCATAATGGTCTGCCCTATCGCTCGATCGGACGTGAGCTGATTGCGCGCGGTGAGCTGGAGCCGCATGCGGCCTCGAAAGCGGGGATTGAATCCTGGCTCAACGCCCATGGCCGCGACGCGACGGCGGAATTGTTCTCGGTCAATCCGCGCTATGTTTTCTTTGAAACACAAGTACTTGATGATCCCTCGCTCGGGCCGCGCGGCTCATCCGGCGTTGCTCTGACGCCAATGGCCTCGATTGCGGTCGACCCGGCCTTTCATGCTTGGGGCGTACCGGTCTGGCTGAGCGCTGATTTGCCCGATATGCCTGCCTGGACAGGGCTGGTGGTGACGCAGGATGGCGGCGGTGCGATCAATGGTCCGCTGCGCGGTGATTTCTTCTGGGGCTGGGGTGATATTGCCGAGCGGCGCGCCGGGACGACGCGGGCCCAGGCGCAATGGACTGTTTTACTTCCGGTTTCCGTCGCCCAGCGCATCGTCGATGCGACACCGCCGGCCTGATCTGATGGCCCGCAAACGATCCCTGCGCCCGGAAGAAAAGGCAATCTGGCGCAAAATCGCCAGCTCGACCAAGCCGATTTCGCCGGACCGGATGGACAGCTTGGACGATCCGGAAGCTGTTGAACTCGCACCGGAAAAACCAGCTCCTGACACCAAGATGTCATTGCGGAATGGTCATTTTCCTACACCCCAGACCACGCCGAAACTCCCCGTCTTGCCGGTTGATCGCGGCAATGAAAAGCGGGTGCGAAAAGGGCGGGTGGAGATCGATGGGCGGCTTGATTTGCATGGTCTGACACAGGATATCGCGCTGAGAACATTGCGCAATTTTTTGGCGATGGCGTATCGCGATGGCTATAAAACCGTGCTGGTGATCACCGGCAAGGGGCTCAAAGCGCGTGAGCGCGAGCGCGAGCCGTGGGAAAACCATGATGAGCCCGGCGTGCTTAAACGCAAACTCCCGGAATGGCTGGGCAATCCGGAATTTCGTCAGTGGGTGTCAGGGTATGCCATCGCGCATTTGCGCCATGGCGGTGGCGGCGCTTTTTACGTCACCATGCGGCGTGTGAAGCCGTAAATCGGCGTGTGACCAAGCCTGTCATTAGGTGGTCGTTAGAGTGTCACAGACCTGCCGCTCATTCACCGCTCAATGTCGATTGGTCTGCCCTTCAGTTACCGCTGTCTCGGAGCCGTGTTGTAGGAGTCACTTCGCGACCCGGAAAATGGTCAGAGAATGAATTTCGACAGATCGACATTCTTCGCCAGATTGCCGACATGTTCGGCGACGTAATCGGCATCGATCACGATGGTTTCGCCATCGCGGTCTGAGGCGGTGAATGAAATCTCCTCGACCAGTTTTTCCATCACCGTCTGCAAACGCCGGGCGCCGATATTCTCCACCGAGGCATTGACCTGGTGCGCCAGACTGGCAAGCGCGTCGATCGCTTCATCGGTGAAGCTCAGCGTCACGCCTTCCGTCCCCATCAGCGCGATATATTGCGTGATCAGGCTGGCTTCCGGCTCGGTGAGGATGCGTTTGAGGTCGGCTTCGCTGAGCGCCTGCAATTCAACGCGAATCGGCAGCCGGCCCTGCAATTCGGGCAGCATGTCGGAGGGTTTGGCGATGTGGAAGGCGCCCGAGGCGATGAAGAGGATATGGTCGGTCTTCATCACGCCGTGCTTGGTGGTGACCGATGTGCCCTCGATCAGCGGCAGCAGGTCGCGCTGCACGCCCTCACGCGAGACATCGGCGCCGCGGGCATCGGAGCGGCCGACAATCTTGTCGATCTCGTCGAGGAAGACGATGCCGTCATTTTCCGCCAGCTTGATCGCTTCGGCGGTGATTGCGGCATCATCGAGCAGCTTGTCGGCTTCCTCGGCCAGTAGCGGCGCATAGGCGTCGGAGACCTTCAGCCGTACGGTTTTCTTCTTTTTTCCGAAGCCCTTGCCGAGAATATCGCCGAGATTGATCACGCCGGCGCCGCCACCGGGCATGCCGGGGATATCCATCATCGGCATGCCGCCGGTATCGGCCAGTTCGATCTCGACATCTTTGTCGTCGAGCTCGCCCGCGCGCAGGCGTTTGCGAAAGCTCTCACGAGTAGCAGGACTGGCTCCCGGACCGACGAGTGCGTCCACCACACGCTCTTCGGCCTGGCTCTCGGCCTGGGCCTTGACCGCTTCGCGGCGGCTGTCGCGCACCAGGGTGATCGCCACCTCCACCAGATCGCGGGCGATCTGATCGACATCGCGGCCGACATAGCCGACTTCGGTAAATTTGGTCGCCTCGACCTTGATGAAGGGCGCCCCGGCCAGCTTGGCCAGACGGCGTGAGATCTCGGTCTTGCCGACGCCCGTGGGCCCGATCATCAGGATATTCTTCGGCATCACTTCTTCGCGCAGGTCCGGCTCGAGCTGACGCCGGCGCCAGCGATTGCGCAGCGCGATCGCGACCGCCTTCTTGGCATCGCCTTGGCCGACAATAAAGCGGTCGAGCTCGGAAACAATTTCACGGGGCGTAAATTCGGTCATGATCGGTTTCGCATTTGGCTTGGCTTCGCCCACCATGTAATCAGGCTGGAGCCGTGAAACCAGTGCTGAAAGGCATTTACCGACATGTCGAGCGATCAACAACGCCCCCGCTTCCACCTGGCCTTCCCCGTCGACAGCCTCGCGGCGGCGCGCGCCTTCTATGGCGGCATCATGGCCTGCCCCGAAGGCCGCTCAAGCGAGAGCTGGGTCGATTTCGATTTCTACGGCCATCAGATCGTCGCCCACCTCGCCCCCGAGGAATGCCAGGCCGTCGCCACCGGCGGTGTCGACGGCAAGGCCGTACCCGTCCGCCATTTCGGCCTGCTGATGGCCTGGGACGACTGGGAAGCCCTGGCGGAGCGCTTCCGGGCGGCCGGGGTGGATTTCATCATCGAGCCCTATGTGCGCTTCAAGGGCGAGCCGGGCGAGCAGGGGACGTTCTTCCTGCGCGATCCGGCGGGGAATGCGCTGGAGTTCAAGTGCTTTCGGGATGAGGGGGGGATTTTTGCGAGGTAGGGGTGGGAGTTTAAATGGGCGCGAAGTGGCTTCTGAGTGGGCTGTTGGCCCCCTCTCTTAGACCTTAGATGCTCTGATCTGGCGAATGCGATCGAACACTCGCGCCATTGGCTCTGTCCAGCCAAGATTGGTCCCAAGCGTGCCCGCCATCAAACGAAAGGCCTCTGCATTGGCGATCAGAAAAGCCCAGGCGGCGTCCACACTGCCAATGCCGGTCGCTATAACGAAAGCGCCGGGCGTGCTGCCCGCGACGATGCTAGCAATAATCGCTGCTCCGCCCACTTGAACAACACCCTTCAGAAGGGTTGTCGCAAGGTGTCCAAGGGTTTTCGAGGCGACCTGCGCTGAGCGTTCGGGCTGTGTGCCGTGGCCAAAGTCCGCGACAACTTCCGCTACCAGCTGGCGTACTTCGTTGGCAAACAGGTTCGGCGACTCTGCGATGGACGCACCGATTTCTTCGATGGCGGTGTGTAATGTTTCGACCTCGACTGTCGGTCGTTGAAAACTAGCAGCCGCATCAGCTATCGCAACCGCCTCAGGTTCGGTCATCATGTAGGCGGCGTGGAGGTGGAGAGTCGACCGCAAGTGCTGTTCGGTATCATATGGCAAAGAGGGAGTGTCGCCTGCCTGGATGCTTCGCTCGGCAGCATGCGATGCGTTTGAGAGGCGCACGCCTCGACCGTAAATCTGCGAGGCAGATGTCACTTCACCGTTCAATGCGTCGTTATAACGTGCAGCGGCTTGCAAGAGTTGAGGGTATGCGTTTGTGCCCGCAAGGCTTGTGAGAAGGTCGCTAAGTGTGCCCTGAAGTTCTTCTAGTAGATCCTGATTGCCTGTTGATCGTCTCAAATCTGGCGGTGGTTTGAGATGAAGGAGGTTATCTTCTCGAAATACAAACGCGGGGTCGGAGTCAGGTTCAGGCAGGCGTCCAACTAGGTCTTCAAGTTCAAGGACAAAGTTAGTAGCCGCGACCTCCGCGTTCGCTGGGGCGGAGAGCTCGTCGTCATCAATGTCGCCACCTCCGTAGTCTTCTTCGGATAGAATGCTGGCCCACTCCGTGATCCCTCCGGCTTCTAACTCAGCTGTTGCCAAGTTGATGACCTCTTCGTCCTCATCTGGAAAATTGTCGGCTAGTTCTGAACGGGCATCGTACGGCCCGCCGAGCACCCACTGGTAGCCGCCTTCGCGGCTTATATACGAGGTGTGCTCGGCGGGATCCTCAAAGTGCTCTCCAAACCATTGAACCATTTCGTCGACACGGTCCTGTCGTTCTTCGGCAGAGATGTCTCGTTCGCGCGCACCTTGGGGTTCGTTCCAAGGGTTGGCATTGAAATCGATCTCAATATCCCTCATCAAAAAATGGGGCTCCACGACAGTTTCTCGGTCGTTCTCTACTCCTGAGGGGTACTCCCAAATCAACCACGCCAGTTCGCCCAGCCCGAGGTGGTGGACGCTTGCTTCATGCCTAAACTCGGGCCCCATCTTCCGGTCTTCGTAGCCTGTCGTCTCAAATAAAATGTCTGCGGCGGGAATTTCATAAACGATGCCAGTTTCAGCGTGGCGGATCAGAGCGGTTCCTGTTGCGACGGCCATCAATTTGTACCCCCTCTTTTCAAATGAGTGGGGTCGAACGCGAATATTGTAGCGCACTGCACCCCCATCAATCCCTTGCCAGCCAGTGGGCCACCGGGGCTCAGCATGGGTTTTGGGGTGGGGTGTGGGCGCTGGTGCGACTCACCCCTCCGCCATTCAATCACAATACACCGCTTCCCCCGGACTTGTTCCGGGGTCTGCCGGGGTTGGTTGAGTTTGCTCGATTTCTGTTGGCAGGCCCCGGAATTCGCTGCGCTCCTCCGGGGGAAGAGATGTGGGGGGGAAGAGAGGTTGGGGAAGAGGTTGGGGAAGAGATTGGGGAAGAGATTGGGGACACAGTATACTGTGTCCCCGGGTCCCTATTCCGCCAGCTTGGCGCTGATGCCGGCGAAACCGGCTTCGTAAATCCCTGCCAGGGCCGCGGCCGCGGCATCGTCCATGCCTTCTGGTGTGGTGTAATGGCTGGACCATGTGACGGTCGAGACGCCGGTTGTGGTCTCGTCGACGCTGATGGTCGCGACATAATCGATCACGGGCAGTGGGCTGGAGATAATGGCGTAGGAATAGGTGTGGGCGTCGTCATCGCGGGTGGTTTCGCGCTCGTTGAAGGTCGCCGAACCGTCGGCGGTGACGATGGTGCGGGTGCCGTCATCGCCGATTGTGCAGCTGCCGACGACCGGATGCCAGTCGGGCAGCGAGCAGAACGGGCCGATCAGGGCCCAGACGGTGTGGGCGTCGGCATTGACTGTGACGCTGCGTGACAGGGTCGGTGCGGCGGTCTCGGCTGTAGCTTCGCTGGCCGGGGCGGCGGCGGGTGCGGCCTCCATTTCGGCGGGTGCGGCAGCGGGCGCTTCGGGAGCGCTGGCGTCAGGTGCGCTGCAGGCGCCCAGCACGAGGGCGGCGCCGAGGCCGAGCAGTGATGTGTTGAGAAGATGAGTCATAGCAGTATCGGCGACCGGAACGGCGCCCCCCCATTTGTGAAATTGAACGAGGGGCGAGGCTAGCATTTTGCTCGCGTGATGGGGGAATATTTTGGGGGGTGGATTGGGGACACAGGGTGGGGACACAGTATACTGTGTCCCCATCGGCCTCGCGCCTACTCCCCCGTCAGCGTTTCAATCGTCAGATTCTCATTGGTGTAGATGCAGATCTCGGCAGCGATTTTCATCGCTTTGCGGACGATGATTTCCGGGTCGGATTCATAGTCGAGCAGGGCGCGGGCGGCCGAGCTGGCGTAATTGCCGCCGGAGCCGACGGCGACGACGCCGTGTTCCGGTTCGAGCACATCGCCGGCGCCGGTGAGGACGAAGGTGGCGCTGGTGTCGGCGACGATCAGCATGGCGTCGAGCTTGCGTAAGTAACGGTCCGTGCGCCAGTCCTTGGCCAGTTCGACGCACGCGCGCGCCAATTGTGAGGGATATTGCTCGAGCTTGGCTTCGAGGCGTTCGAACAGGGCGAAGGCGTCGGCGGTGGAGCCGGCGAAACCGGCGACGACCTTGCCGTCAGCCAGGCGGCGGACTTTCTTGGCATTGCCCTTCATCACCGTCGGCCCGAAGGAGACCTGGCCATCACCGGCGAGAACGACGGTCTTGCCCTTGCGCACGGCAAGGATGGTGGTGCCACGCCATTGCGTTGCGTTGGTCGATGAGGCTTTCATGCTGCTCTCCGTCAAACTGGAGACACAGATGTGGCGGTCGCGGCGGCGGCGATCAAGCCCTCAGCCCATGCGGACTATTGGGAAACGGCGCGCTTGGCTGAACCTTCATGGACGTATTCCACGAAATCGCTGGCCGGCATCGGACGAGCAAACAGGAAGCCCTGAGCCAGGGTGGCGCCTTCGGCCCGCAGCATTTCGAACTGTTCGCGGGTCTCGACGCCTTCGGCGACGGTTTCCAGCTTCAGCGCCTTGGCCATGGCCAAGATGGTCTCGACGACGATGCGGGCATGCGGATCGGTGGTCATGTCGCGCACGAAGCTCTGGTCGATCTTGAACACGTCAAACGGCATCCGCGTCAGATAGGAGAGCGAGGAATGGCCGGTGCCGAAATCATCGATGGCGAAATTGACGCCGCGATCACGCAGGGGCTGGACCTGAACGATAGCGCGTTCGGGGTTTTCCATCGCAATCGATTCGGTCAGCTCAAGCTCGAGCAGGTTTGGCGGCAGATTGGCCAGCTCCAGCGCGTGCAACACGGATTCCGAGAAACCTTCACGCTCGAACTGCATCGCCGAGACATTGACCGCAACAGGGACTTCAATCCCCAGCGTGCGCCAGCGGGCAGCCTCGACACAGGCGGCGCGCAGAACCCAGTCGCCGATCTCGCCGATCAGGCCGCATTCCTCGGCCGCCTCGATAAAGGCGCCAGGTGAGAGCAGGCCGGCGGTTGGGTGCTGCCAGCGTACCAGCGCTTCGGCGCCGGCAACCGAGCCGTCGCGCATGTCGATCTTGGGCTGATAGAAGACGACCAGCTGGTCCTGGTGGACCGCGTCGCGCAGCTCGTTTTCCAGCACCAGACGCTCGAAGGCTGACTGGTTCATCGCCGGTTCGAAGAAGCGGGCCGAGGAGCCACCATCGCGCTTGGCATGAGCCATGGCGAGGTCGGCATGGCGGATCAGGGATTCCGGATCGGAGCCGTCCTGCGGGAAGACGGCGATCCCGATCGAGACGCCGAGGAAGACCTGGTGACCGGAAATTTCAAACGGCAGACGGATCGCATCAACCAGACGGTTGGCGACGCGCGCGGCTTCGGCGGCGTCCTCGATCTCGGGCAGCAAAACGGTGAACTCATCGCCGCCAAGACGGGCAACCAGGCTCGGCTCACATTCCTTGCCGGCGGCCATATCGCAGCCGCGTGCCACTTCTGACAGGCGCCGGGCGACCATTTCGAGCATCCGGTCGCCTTCGCCAATGCCCAGGCTGTCATTGACGCGCTTGAAGCGATCAAGGTCGAGGAAGAGCACGGCGCCGGTGCCGCCATCTTCCAGCGCCTTGCGGGCGACGCGCTCGGCTTCCTTGCGGAAGCGCTCGCGATTGGGCAATTCGGTGACGAGATCGACATAGGCGAGGCGGTGGATGCGCTTCAGATTGCCGTCGAGACGCGCAAACATGCGGTTGAAGGCATTGGCCAGCACTTCCAGCTCGTCGCCGGTATGGACATCAATCCGCATGTCGAGGGTTTTTGAGGAGGCCAAGCGCGCGGCATCGGTCAAGGTCTGCACCGGCTTCAGGGCGCGGCCCACGATCAGGGCGGCCAGCGGCAGGAAGATTCCGAGCGCGAACAGGGCAATCAGGGTCTGACGCTGGATGGCGGCATTGCGCGAGCGGGTCAGCTCGGTGAGTTCCTGGCTGGCATAGACCACACCGACCAAGCGGCGCGATTCGGTATAGACCGGCACAGCGACTTTCAGCGTCGTTGCGGTCAGCGAGGCGCGGCGATCGCCGGCGCCCAAGGCCATGATGGCGAGGTCGGACTGGCTCAAGCGCTCCGGCACCAGACCATCGGGATAGGCGCTGCCGAGCACTTCGCGGCGGTTATTGATGACATAGACTTCGGACAGGTCGAGCGAGGCCAGCATTTCGGTGAGATAGCGCTGGACGAAATCAACATCATTGCCGGCGACGGCGGCGGAGAGCCGGTCGGTGGTGGCTTGCAGGCGGGCGATGGAACTCTCGGCCAGCAGATTGCGGGTCTCGCGCTGGGCCGCGAAATTCTCAAGCGTCATCAACATCAATGTCGTGGCAAAAATCAGCATGCCGGTCAGAAGAGTGAACTTCATCACCAGTGACCGCATTACGCGGGATATCGCCTTACGGATGGGTGCCATGTCTGCCCCTGATCACAACCCTTTCGGGCCGCGCCTACACCAATAAAACTCCGGAGTGACACGCAGTCATCCAGTTCTCATCGAGCAGAATGGGGGCAACCACTTGAATTGTGGTTAAAATGCCGGAGTTTTTTCATTAAGATTTAAATCGAATTTGTCGGCAGCCCTTATTCAAAAGGGATTCCGGCCTGTGTTGCGAGTGATCTCAGGCTGCATTCCGGCCGTGCACCGAAGTGAGAAATGATCTCTGCGGCACAAATCGCGCCCATTCGACCCGATTCCGCCAGGCTGCGGCCCTGGGCCAGGCCGAGCAGAAATCCGGCGGCAAACAGATCGCCCGCGCCTGTCGTGTCTAGCAAATTGGCGATAGGTTCGGCGGAGATTGTGATAGTTTCCTCGCCACGCAACAGGATGGCGCCCTTATCGCCGCGGGTGATCGCGGCAATCGCGACATCGCGACGGCAAAGCTCGACCGCAGCGTCGAAATCCTCGGTTTCGTACAGGGCCGTGATTTCGGCCTCATTGGCGAGCAGGATATCGACATGATTGGCGACCAAGTGACGAAATGCGTTGCGGTGGCGTGCGACGCAAAACGTGTCCGACAGGGTCAACGCCGTTTTGCGCCCGGCCGCGGCTGCCAGTTCGGCGGCGCGGACATAGGCGCGTTTCGCCTCTTCGCGATCAAACAGATAGCCTTCCAGATAGACAATGCTCGAGGCTTTCAGGGCTTCGGCGCCGGCTTCGACATCGTCTTCGGTGACCAAGGCCGCAGCACCGAGAAAGGTCGACATTGAACGACCGGCATCCGGGGTGACGTTGATCAGGCAGCGCGCCGTCGCCGGACCGCCAACCAGGGGGGCAGAGTTGAACTCAACACCAATGGCGCGGATATCATGGCTGAAGATCTCGCCAAGCTGGTCAGCAGCGACCTTGCCGATATAGGCGGCGCGCCCACCGAGTGAAGCGATCCCGGCGACGGTATTGGCGGCCGACCCACCGGAGGCTTCCGTGCCGGGCTGCATCCGCGCATAGAGCGTACTTGCCCGCTCTTCATCGATCAGCGTCATCGCGTCCTTGGCAATGCCCTCGGCAGCGAGAAAGGCGTCGGTGGCTGGCGACAGCACGTCGACAATGGCATTTCCAACGGCAAGGACGTCAAAGCGGGTCGCGGTCATGGGCATATCTCTCGATCGTTAAGGTTAAGCGTGGCGTGGCAGGCGTCGCCCGGATGGCTGGAGCCGGATTAACCCTGACAGCGTCATACAGCAAGACTTGCAGGCATCCATCTTCAGACGGTTTTCGAGGGGGCGCATTTTCAAACGGCAAAACCGCTTCCCACCTTGGCGGAAAATGCTTTAGGGAGCGCCCCATGAAACACGTCGCATTTCTCTCCGCCGCCTGCATGCTCAAGGACAGTCCCGAGGCCCGCAAGGATTATTGGGAATATGATCTGGAGATCTCAGCCCTCGCTCCGGCCTGCCTGGCCGCCGGGATCGAGCTGACGACCTGTATCTGGGACGATCCGGGTTTTGATGCATCTCGCTATGATGGCGCCGTGATCGGCACCTGCTGGGACTATATGCAAAAGCCCGTGGCCTTCGAGGCAGCCCTTGAGGCAATTGCCGCGAAGACGCGCCTGCTCAATCCGTTCGAGATTTTCCGCTGGAACCAGCGCAAGACCTATCTCAAGGATCTCGCCGCGCGCGGCGCGCCGATGATCCCGACCCTGTGGTGTGAGCGCGCCGATGCCGCGACCATCTCCGAAGCTTTCGACGCGCTGGGGAGCGATGATATCGTCGTCAAGCCTGTGCTGGGCGGCGGCGCTTGGCGTCAGGCCCGGATCCGGCGCGGCGAGGCCCTGCCAGAGGCGGAAAATCTGCCAATCGCGCAATGCATGATCCAACCTTTTCTGCCAGCCGTTTCGCAGGAGGGTGAATACGCCTTTCTCTTCTTCGGCCGTGAGTTCTCCCATTGCGCCCGCAAGCTCCCGGCCAAGGGCGATTACCGCGTCCAGTCGGAATTTGGCGGCCGCGAGGAGATCCACATCCCGACCGTCGATGAGCTGGCGCTGGCGAGTTCGGTGCTGAAATGCGTTGAGGGCGATTTGCTCTATGCCCGCGTCGACATGCTGCGCGGCCTCGATGGCCAGCTGGCCCTGATCGAGCTGGAATTGATTGAGCCCTATCTTTATCCCGAACAGGGGCCGGATATAGGCGCGTGTTTTGCGCGGGCATTGAAGGCGATGCTGTAGCGGCTCGCCCGATCGCGCCGCACCGGTGTTCGGACGGGTCGTGATGGGCGGGTTTGCAGATAGAGTGTCTCTGGTGTGCGGGCGCTGCCTATCGGCCCATCAATTGCCGATCGACTGTCTGCGCGACAGGTCCGACATCAACGGGCTTGGAGCCGACGCTGTCGATCCGCACCAAGGTTGATCCGCGCACAAAATAGATTGAATCCACCAACTTGCCGTGACCGACAAAGCCAACATGTCCGGCATCCACCCCCCGCTCAATAGCGGGGATCAGCTTCATCGCCATGCAATGAGACAGGATGTCTACCAAGGCTTCATGGGCAGCCGTGGTTGAGGGCGTTTCCAGGAGTTCGATGGCGACAACGTTGTCCTTGCCGCCATCCAGCTGGAAATAGTCGCGGTGACCGCGGAAGCCGCCGCCGCCTGGCAGCGGGTCACGCCGCAAGAATTCGAGATTGGTCATCGCGCCCCGGTCCAACAGAAACCCGACTCGTGGCGGCACGTCCGCCGCTTTGGCGCGGCTGGCCCAATCAGCAAATCCATGGCGTTCCTTGACGGCTTCGCGAAACGTGTCGTTTTCAATGTCAGCCATGATATCCAACCTCCGTTTCTGTTGTCCGCATGCCTATTGAACCGCCCGTCGTCCCGCAGATGTGCCGGTTGACGGCCCGGTTGGTACGCACTTGCCAATTCCCGCCGCATCATTGGAGCACAGCCGTTCGCGATAGCTTGCCGGCGTGAAGGGCATGGGAATCGGCAATGTTGGGCTGATCGGCTCCGTGGTGAAGACCATTTTGACCGGCAAGGCGGGGGTGTGCGTGATCCCCGTGCCCCAATTCCAGGGATTGGGGCCGCTATCGACCTGCAGACAGGCATCGTAGAGCGGATCAGTATAGCTCGTTGCCCCGGTCCAGGCGACCTCATGATAACTGAAGGCCGGGCCGAAGCCGGGGTAACCGAACGCCGAATGACCGATGGCGATGATCTGGTTGAGACCGAAACCGGACCGCATGCAGGATTCATTGAGATCGCAACCGACCAGGTTGGCGAAAGTCGCAACGATTGTTGCGCAATCGGTGCAATTGATCGTGGCGCCATTCCCGGTGCCGGCGGTGAGGAAGTTGATGAATTGGGTGCCCAGAAAGACCATTTGCGAGATCGAGTAGTCGGCGCGGGTATAGACGGACGCGCCCCGGCTCATGTCATAGGTCAGTCCGAGGTGTTGATTGGTTTGGAGCGTGATCGCAGCGGCGGCCGTGTCAACGGTTTTCGTGCCGGCGGCCCAGCTGCACGCGAAGTCCAGCGCGTCGGTCCAGGGCGCTTGGGTGTCGGCGGGAAAATTGGCCTGTTTCCAAGGCGCTGTCGGCACGTCCAGGACCGTGTAGATGCGATGATGCGTCGTCTGCATCGTGGTCCAGGCACCGCCAGAGACAGGTCGGTATTGCCAGACCCAAGCGGTGTCAGTGCGCGCCACGCCGGCGCTGGCCAGGGTTTGGTGATTGAGCGGCAAGGTGACCCATTCCGGATCGGACACACTGTTTTTGAAATTGATGGTTACAGGGTCGATTGCACCGAGCAGGCCACCACCAGTCGCCTGAATTTGCATTTGCGTCGCGGTTTTGTCGCCGATGACGAAGCGGGCTTTGATCGTGACAGTATTGCCGGCAATCGCTTTGAGCGCGTAGGCCGCCGGCGCTTGCGCGGGGCTGGTTTCCTTGCGAACCCATTCGGGCACGTCGACCTGCTGGGTGTAATTCTTGCGGATATTGAGGGCGCAGGTCGCGGTGTTCGCCGGGCTGTGGTTGAACATGATGCCGGCGATATCGACCTGCGGAAGCGAGTCGCAAGTGCTGGGTTTGCTCAGATATGTGGCGATAAAAATTGCGGCGGTCGCGACGAGCGAGGCGATGAAGTCCGCCGCTGCCGCCCAGGGCAGCAAAAACTTCAGGACCAGTTTGACCAGCATGCGCAATAGCGCCCAGAAGCCGACATTGAGCACCAGCCTGGCAAGCTCCTTGAGCATGCCAGATTGATAGAGAATTCCGCCCATTGTGAAAATCTGGCCGGCCGTCATCAGTGTGCCGAGCGCCAGAATGGATGCAATGCGCGGGTTCAACAGCACCTTGCCCACGATATAGCGCAGGGCGTTATCGGTCAGATTGGCGCGGACGCCGAACATGACGTCGATGACGCCGCCGACAATGATGAAGACGAGCTGGGCGCGCCAAAGCGTGCAATCGTCAAACTCGGCCTTTGGCGCGCGGAAAATGACCCGCGACGTGTCGCCCTTGTGCCAGAGCATGACATGTTCGTTGTTGACGACGTGACGGGTGACGAGAAACGGGAGGTCGAGCGGTGCGTCTCGCATCCGGGATTCTGCCTCATCCCAGGCGGTGCCAATCTTGGCGCGGGCGCTTTCAAGCGCATCTCCGCTAAGTTGGGCTTTCAGCTCCGCAAGTTCCCGCGCCTTGGCGGTCTTGAGCATGTCGGGGTGGGATTTGAAAAGTGCGGAGAAATCAATCGAAGCGCGTAGCTTGGCGAGCGTGTCTGCGGGCAGTTGCTCGAATTCTGGAATGTCGATCCCGGCGTCGGCGTCCTTGGCTGTTGCCCCGTGAGCCAGCTTCGTGACCTCGGCATCGAGATAGGCGCCATCGGCCAAGCCGATCGGGTGCCCTGAAATCATATTGCGCGCAGGCGGCGACATGAATTCATAAATGGCGGCGAGATTCGCTGCAGCCAGATCAGGCAGGGCGCTCATATATTGGGTGATTTCCGCCGCGCTCAGCGCGCGCGACCAGACATCGACGCGGGAAATATAGCCCTGCAGCGAGGTCGAGGCTGAGGGCCGGCCGTGAGACAGCGCCGCGCCAATCAGGAGATTGCTGTCAATTTGCATCGTCGGGATCGGGCCAAAAGCGCCACTTCCAACGGCGACGCCGTTCACATAGATCGTCAGGGAGGTTCCGTCATAGGTCGTCGCGACATTTGCCCACGCTCCCGCGCGAACAGTCTGCGTCGATGCGAGCGTATCGACGGCGTTCTGGTTCGATCCGCGTTGAGACTTGACCTCATAGCCTGAGCCATTGTCAGCCGGCGCCAAATACAGCGCCATTCCGGAATCTGTCTCAAGGTCTGAATTGACGAAAATCGCCTGCGTGCCCAACTCGCCCGGATTGAGATAGACCCAGGCCTGGATCGTGTAGGGATCGACCTGCAATCCGCCCGGATTGACCCGTTCGTCGCGGATTGGCTGGGCATAGGCGGTGCCGCCGAAACTGACCGCCGGCGTTTTGGCAGCCATGGTGGCGCCGTCCTTAAGGCTGATCGGGTATCCGTGCGGGCCTTTGTCCAGAGGCGGGCTCTGGGTAAAATCGAACCAGGCGGCGATGGTGGCCGGATCGGGCTCGCCATACATATTGGCCATCACCTGATCGGGTGTCAGTGGGGTGTTGTAGACCCGCACACAGCGCGCCGCGCCCTGCAGGGTGTGGCCGATCTGGAACGGATTGGCACTGGTTTGCCCGGTCCCCGATATCGCCTGAAAGACATTGAATTCGCCGTCGATGAAGAGCCTGACCTGGCCGCCGCTATAGGTCACGCACACATAACGCCATTCATCTTCCGAGAGGGCGTTCTTGGAAATGTCCGAATAGACGGCCGGGTAGCCGTCGATCGCGACATGGAGTGCCTGACCGGTCAAACCAAAATCGAAAACGCCATCCTTGCAGAAGATTGATGCATTGGCGCACAAGCCGCCCAGCTTGATCCAGGCATCAACCGAGAAGGGCTGGCTGCCGTCCATGGCCATCGGCATCTGGTCCGACGTCTGCGCATTGGCGAAAGCCGATAATTGCAGCTGGATATATTGGGCAGGATTGAGGGGGGTGGGCATGACCAGGTCTCCCTTGAACGCCTGCGCGGCGTCTGATTGACGGGTTGAACAAATACGCGGTCAGGCGAGGAATACGGTACCGGTGTCGCCCAGGCGCACCAGAACGCCATCCTCCGGCATGCCCTCGATATCCTTCGGTCCGACGTCGAAACTGTCCCAGGATTCGCCATATTGATGCGCGGCATGGCGGCTGTCCTGGCCGTAATAGAGCGTGGTCTTCAGCGTTGCGCCGGCCGGCCAGGTATTCGTTCCGCTGGGCAGCGATCCCCAGGTTGTCACCGTTCCGTTGAAATTTGCCGGGACAATGCCGGAACCGGTTATCACCGTCGTGTTGGATGTATTGCCGCTGGCCGTCATGTTGGCTGGTGCGCACTGGACGCCGAATGTTGTGCCCGCCGGAAGGTTTCCCAGTACCTCAACCTTCGCCAGGACCGGAACGGTCGACGAGTTCGGATTGGTCAGATTGTCGAGCCGGCTGAATTGGCGATTGGGGTAGCTTTGCAGATAGGTGAGGTTGCGACCGCACACATTCTGGTTCTGGCGAACCCACAGGATGTAATCACCATAGGAGGCAAAACTGTCGGGGATGGTGGGCACCACGGTCGGGCTTGCGACGGCAATCAGGCAGAAGAGATGGTTGGCGAGGCCGCTCAACAGGAAGGCGTCGGGACCGACGCCGACGGCATTTGCCGGCACGGGTGCCATGGCGACATAGGGGTTGCCGGTTCGGGTCGAGAGCGGATTGCCCTTCCAGATGCTGGGCGTCATGAAGAGCGAGCTGCTCGCGCGGTAGGCGTGAACATACCAGCCGGTCATGGTCGTGGGCGCGAGATTTTTCGTTCGCGTGTAGATCAGATTGGTTTGACTGCCGAGCTCAACCGGCTGGTTCGGATCCGATGCGTAATTCTGCGTGAAATAAGTTTGTGGGTCGGCGACCTGAGCGTGGCAGATGATGTCGGGCGAATAATACGGATATCCCGGAGATGGAATAGTGCCGGTATCGTTCAGCGAGTCACGCATCAACAAACCGTCAAAGCCAGCCATGGAATTTTCTCCCCGATCCAAACTCAGGAGAAGGATACACCTTTGGGGTGTGTTTGCCAGTGAATCTATTTAAGGGCATATTTTCTGAGGAATTTCTGAGAGATCATGGGTCAGGCACGGCTCAGATCCCGCGCTTTCTGCACCCGTGTAGCCGATGGTGAGGGTGGAGGGCGGTGCCCACGTTCGGGGAGTGCGCTCAATCCCGCCCGCCTATTTCGGCGCCGGTGTCTTGTCCTTGAAGCGGCAGAGATCTTCGATCGGGCAACGCCAGCATTCCGGCTTTCTCGCTTTGCAGACATAGCGTCCGTGCAGGATCAGCCAGTGGTGAGCGCCCTTCATGAATTGCGCCGGCACGATCTTCATCAGGCGGGCTTCGACTTCTTCTGGGGTTTTTCCGGGAGCCAGTCCGGTTCTGTTGCCGACGCGGAAGATATGGGTGTCCACCGCGATGGTCTCTTCGCCGAAGGCTTCGTTGAGCACGACATTGGCGGTCTTGCGTCCGACCCCGGCCAGCGCTTCCAGTGAGGCGCGATCATGCGGCACCTCGCCGCCATGGCGCTCGACCAATTGCTGCGACATCAGGATCGCATTCTTGGCCTTGTTGCGGAACAGGCCGATGGTCTTGATCCGGTCGCGGACATGGTCCTCGCCCAGCGCCAATATCTTCTCGGGCGTGTCGGCCTCTTGGAACAAGAGCCTGGTCGCCTTGTTGACCCCGACATCGGTCGCCTGCGCCGACAGCGCGACGGCGAGCAGCAGGGTGAAAGGGTTCACATAATCGAGCTCGGTCTTCGGGTCGGGACGGTCCTGCGCCAGCCGGGCGAAGAGATCGAGCGCCTGTTCGCGGGTCAGGCCACGAGGGCTGCGTTTGACCGGTTTTTTGGCGCGTGTCGTGGTTGGGGTCTTGCTCATGCGCCTTGTTAGCCCACGCGCCGGGGTGGCGTCATGCCGTTTCTTGCGTGCGGGCGCGTTCGTCATCCCCGCCTCACAATTGGCAGTGCTGAAAACCTTTCTCGATGAGGTCAAGCAATGGACATGGGTTTGATCTCTCCACGATTGGCGAAATCAAAATTTACGCTTGCCACCTCTGGCTGCGCCTGACAGCCTCACACGACAAATCAATCAGGGTAAGGGAGTGAGATGGCGATGATCCGTGCGGCACTAGCAACAGGGCTATGGATAGTGATGGGCTTGCCGGCGGAGGCCGAAGCCGGCGAACCCGATAGCGCTGCGGCGACGATCGACGCTGGCTGGACCGAGCTCGCCCCCGCTGGCCGGTATGCCGATGCCTTGGCATCCCGGTACACGCCAGAAGGTCTGCCGGCAGAGTATGCAGAGGCCTATTTACGCAATGGCGAAGTGCAATTGCTCAACTTCACGGGACGGTATCTGGAGGCGCACAGTCGGTCTGCGTCTGCGGCTTATATGTCCGAAACGCCGATCGATTTTACGGATCCGGATGCCGTCATCGATCTGGAGACGGTGAATACGGCAGTGCCCGAGGCAGCGATCAACGCCATCCGGGAGCTCGCCCGGGACCGGCAGATTGTCATCCTCAATGAGGCTCACCAGATGGGCCGTCATCGCGCCTTTGCCATAGAGCTGGTCCGTGCGCTGCGCGAGGACGGGTTCACCTATTTTGGTGCCGAGGCCTTCTCTCCAACCGCCGAGGCGGCATGGCAAGCTCGTGCTGTGCCGCGCCGGGAAACAGGCTTCTATTTCAGTGACCCGCTATTTGGGGAATTGCTGCGGACGGTCGATACGGCCGGTTATCATTGGTTCGACTACGAGGCCCGAGCCGATCAGGAACAGGATTGTTCGCCTGATCCGTGTTCGGCCGCCGAGCGGGTCGCCTCGCGCGAGCGCGCCCAAGCCGGCAATATTGTCGAGGCCGTGCTGGCCGAGCATCCCGATGCCAGGCTGGTGCTTTATGTTGGCTACAGCCATCTGGATGAAACCCCTGGTCTTGACGAGGCGGGGCGGCCGCTTGGCTGGATGGCCGCCGAGCTGACGCGATTGACGGGTATTGACCCGCTCACCATCGACCAGGTCAGTGGATCGGGTATGGGCAACGCGCAAATCGGGACGCTGGCGCGGGCGCTTCGTGACCGGCACACCCTGACCGAGCCGAGCGTCTTTCGCCGGGAAGACGGAAGCTTGATGCCGCCGCCAGCCTCGAGATGGCTGGCTGACCTGATGGTCGTCTTCCCGCGATATACGCCTGTGCAGGGCCGCGCGCCCTGGTTGTTCGACCGGCTGCACCGACTGCCTGTCCCGATCGAGCTCGACGCCGATCCAGCCCGACCCATGGTTGTGCAGGCGTTTCGCGCGCCGCACGAGGCCGGAGATCGGCCCTTCGATCAGCTTGCGATCCTGCCGGACGAAACCGATTTTCCTGTCACATTGGCGCTCGATGACGGCAGCTATGACCTCGTGCTGCAGATTGCCGGCGATCCGGATCTTGAGTTCGGCCATGTCGATGTCAGCGACGGCGAGGCGCAGGTTTCATACGCCCAACCGCCACGATAACCCGGCCGCCAATGATCAGCGCGCTGTCGAGACCAGCAGCCAAAGCGCCACCGCGACCAGCAGTAGCGAGAGTGCGCGCTGGACGATGAGGCGGCGCGGGCGGTTATCCAACAGCAGGCGGGCGCTGCCGGCGAGGGCGATAATGGCGAGGTGGATGAGGGTCGCGATCAAGACCGAGATTGCGGCCAGCATCACCGCCTGCTGTGCGACCGGTCCGGCCGGGTCGATGAATTCCGGGAAGACGGCGATGTAGAATAATGCCGCCTTGGGGTTGAGGATATTGATCACGAAGCCGCGCAGGAAATAGCGGCGCAGACCCTGTGAGGCCTCCACTGGTGCGGTCTCACCGGCCTCGCGCCAGCCCTCCCAGGCGAGATAGAACAGGAAGCTCACCCCGCCCCAGCGCAGCAGGCCATAGAGCATGTCCGAGCGCTCGATCACGGCACCAAGGCCGAGCGCAGCGGCCAGTCCGACCAGGCCCAGACCCAGTGCAATTCCAGCCACAGCAGCGAGGCCAGCCCGGCGACCCTCGTTCACGCTGAGAACGGCGAGCCAGGCCATATTGGGGCCCGGCGTCAACTCGATCACCAGCACGGTGAAAGCAAAGGTTAGAAGGGAGGCGAGTTCGATCATGTCCCTTGACTACGCAAATGGAGCGGAACCGTCACTGGTCGCGGCAGGTCTGGCTGGAGGATTTGGCGTGTCACCAAGGAATTTTCTATAGGTATGAAGCCTAAAATCGATTGGAATAATGGTTTGCGATCCGGCATGGTGAGGTCATCGCATTGGAGCGCACGGCTTGCTTCAATCATCACGAAACTTGATCGGAGAGCATTATGGACGGCGAAAGCAAGTGCCCGGTATTGGCAGCGTCACAGCGGCACACAGCGGCCGGTGCGCCTTCAAACGCCAAATGGTGGCCCGAACAGCTGAATCTGCGCATTCTCCACCAACAGTCCAGCCGCTCCAACCCTTTGGGCGCGGACTTTGATTATGCCGAGGCGTTCAAAAGCCTCGATCTCAAGGCCCTGAAACAGGACCTCTATGCCCTGATGACGGATTCGCAGGAATGGTGGCCGGCCGATTACGGTCATTATGGCCCGCTCTTCATCCGCATGGCCTGGCACAGCGCCGGCACTTATCGCGTCGGCGATGGCCGCGGCGGCGCGGGCAGCGGCTCGCAACGCTTTGCCCCGCTCAATAGCTGGCCCGACAACGTCAATCTCGACAAGGCGCGCCGCTTGCTCTGGCCAGTAAAGCAGAAATACGGCAACAGGATTTCCTGGGCTGATCTGATGGTGCTGGCTGGCAATTGCGCTCTGGAATCAATGGGCTTCAAGACCTTTGGCTTTGCCGGTGGTCGCGTCGATGTTTGGGAGCCGGAAGAGGATATCTATTGGGGCGGCGAGAGCGAATGGCTCGGCGATGAGCGCTATAGCGGCGATCATGATCTGGATAACCCGCTCGCGGCGGTGCAGATGGGCCTGATCTACGTCAATCCGGAAGGCCCAAACGGAAAACCCGATCCGGTCGCCTCCGGCATTGATGTCCGTGAAACCTTCGCGCGCATGGCGATGAATGACGAAGAGACCGTGGCGCTGGTCGCTGGGGGTCACACCTTCGGCAAATGCCATGGTGCCGGCGATGCGGGCCTGGTCGGGCCGGAGCCGGAAGCCGGTCCCATCGAGCAGATGGGGTTGGGCTGGAAGAGCCGTTTTGGCAGCGGCATCGCCGGCGATCAGATCGGCAGCGGTATCGAAGGTGCCTGGAAACCCAATCCGACGACATGGGATATGGGCTATCTCAACACGCTGTTCAAATATGAGTGGGAGCTCTCGAAGAGCCCGGCCGGTGCCCATCAATGGCATCCCAAGAATTGTGAGGAGGCCGACATGATCGTCGATGCCTTCGATCCGAAGAAGAAGCATCGCCCGATGATGACGACGGCGGATCTCTCGCTGCGCTTCGACCCGATTTATGAGCCGATCTCCCGGCGCTATCAGAAAGACCCGGCCGCTTTCGCTGACGCTTTCGCCCGTGCCTGGTTCAAGCTGACGCATCGCGATATGGGACCGAAATCGCGTTATCTCGGCGCCGAAGTTCCCGCCGAGGACCTGCTCTGGCAGGACCCGATCCCGCCAGCCAAGGGCAAGCTGATCGACGCCAAGGATATCGCCAAGCTGAAGAGCAAGCTCCTCGCCTCGGGCTTGTCCAATGCCGAGCTGGTGCAGACCGCCTGGGCGTCGGCTGCGACCTTCCGAAGCTCCGACATGCGTGGCGGTGCCAATGGCGCGCGTCTGCGTCTCGCGCCGCAAAGGGACTGGGCGGTCAATCAGCCGGCCCAGCTGGCACGCGTACTCAAGACGCTCGAGGGCATCCAGATAGCGTTCAACGCTTCAGCAAACGACGGCAAACACGTCTCGCTCGCCGATCTGATTGTCCTCGGTGGCTGTGCTGCCATCGAGGCGGCCGCGAAGAAGGGCGGGCATGATGTCACCGTTCCTTTCAATCCGGGCCGCACCGATGCGACACCGGAGCAGACCGATATCGACGGTTTCGAGCCGCTCGAATTGACGGCCGATGGTTTCCGCAATTATCTCGGCAAAGCGCATGATCGCCCCGCCGAGGAAATGCTGGTCGACAAGGCGCAATTGCTGACCCTGTCAGCACCGGAGATGACGGTTCTGGTCGGTGGTCTGCGGGTGCTCGATGCCAATGCCGGCGGTGTCCAGCACGGCGTCTTCACGCAGCGCCCCGGCACGTTGAGCAATGATTTCTTCGTCAATCTGCTCGACATGCACACGACTTGGGCGCCGTCATCCGGGTCTGATGCCGTGCTCGAAGGCCGCGACCGCGCGACCGGCAAGGTCAAGTGGACGGCGACAAGGGTCGATCTCGTTTTCGGCTCCAACTCCCAGCTGAGAGCTCTGGCGGAAGTTTATGCCAGCGCGGGTGCGGAAGCGTCATTTGTGACCGAATTCGTCGCGGCTTGGGCCAAGGTGATGGATCTGGACCGCTATGATCTGACCTGATCAGCACCGACGCTGTCGACAGATGATCCAGAAAGAGAGCGGGCTGCACGGGCCCGCTCTTTTCTTTTGGGCGCCGCGCAGGCTGCGGTGAAACGTCACCTGTTGCGCCCGGGCGGACCGGGCTTAAATTGACCGATGGCAAGCCTTGTCGAATCCTGGCCCGCTCTGGGCGATGGCGGTGAGCCGGCCTTGGGGCCGTTCACGATGGATGCCGAGCTGGCGCCCAATCGCTCTTTGCCCAATCCGGCTTTCAACGTGCTTATGATCACGCTGGGTCTGGTGTCCTTCTTCTCCGGTATCGTCTTCATATCGATGGGGGCTTGGCCGGTGACGCCGTTTTTCGGGCTCGATGCGCTGCTGGTCTGGCTCGCGTTCAAGGCGTCCTATCGCGATGGCCGCCGGCGCGAATATGTCCGGGTCGATGCGCGCGATATCGAAGTGACGCGCCAGCACCCGACCGGACATGTGCGCCGTTACCGTCTGCCGACGGGTTGGGCGATGCTGAAACATCTCAATGCCGGCAAGCATGACGCCCAGGTCGCCATCGGCTCGCACGGGCGCTGGCTGGTGCTCGGCGCCTTTCTCAGCCCGAAGGAGCGCGATGAATTTGCTGCCGCGCTGGGGGCGGCGATCGGGCGGGCGCGCAATTTCACGCCCTTGGCCACCGAGCCTGATCTGCCGCAAGAACCGGGTGGCGAGCTGGCGTAACCGGCCTAAACTCCGCCCCATGACCGCTACGATCTACACCCTCGATGCCGCCGCCCGCGATTTTGATCGCGTTTCGGCTGCCCTCGCCTTTCTCGGCAATCATTGGCAGGACCATCCCGATCTGGATGCCGCCGCGAGCGCCGCTGGCCTGTCGCCGCACCATTTCCAGCGTGTCTTCACGCGCTGGGTCGGGGTCAGTCCGAAGAAATATGTCGGAGCCCTGGCGCATGGCGCGGCCCGCGCGGCGCTTGATGGCGGGGCTTGTGTGCTCGATGCCAGCTTTGAGGCGGGCCTGTCGGGTCCCGGACGCCTGCATGATCTCTTCATTGCCCACGAGGCGGTGACGCCCGGTGAAGCACGGCGACGCGGCGCGGGGCTGGAGTTTGTCTGGGGCGCGGCACCGACGCCGTTTGGCGAGGCGGTGTTCTTGATCGCGCCGCGCGGCCTGTCGGCGCTAGCCTTTGCCGATCCCGATATTGATGAGGGTTTCGCCGATTTGCAGGCGCGCTATCCGGCCGCCAATTATCGCCGCGATGACGATCTGGCGCGGCAATGGGCCGAGCGCGTGTTTGCGGCGGTGCCGGGCGAGCCGATCCCGCTGGCGCTCTATGGCACGCCCTGGCAGCGTCAGGTCTGGCGCGCTTTGCTCTCGATCCCGACCGGGGCGACGACGACCTACAAATCCATCGCCGATGCGGTCGGCTCGGCCAAGGCGTCACGCGCGGTCGGGGCTGCGGTCGGGGCCAACCCGATCTCCTGGTTGATTCCCTGCCATCGCGTGCTGGCCAGCAACGGGCTTTTGACCGGCTACCATTGGGGTGTCGACCGCAAGCGCGCCATGCTCGCCTATGAGGCCGCGAGGGGGTAAAAGGGGGGCATGGTTATGACCCTCTATATCGTTGCCCTGATCATATTCACTATCTCCGCCTCGCTGTTCTCGCGCTGGCTGGCGGCGCGCATCAATCTGACGGCCGATGCCCGCACCGAATATGGCGAGCGCCTGCTGACCAAGCCCGGCACCATCAAGGGTGTCGAGGAGGCGGTGTTTGTGAAGCTCTATGTCGCGGCGCACGAACCGCGCTGGGCGCTGTATATCCCGATCGCCCTATTGTCGGCGGCACTGTCGACGCCGCTGCTGGCGATTGCGCTGACCGCCTTCTGGCCGGTCTTCGTTTCAACGCTCGATGGCGGGCCTTGGTATGATGTCGGCTATTATCCGTGGATGTTCTACATGTTCTTCGGGTTTTGCGGCCTGTGGGCTTTGTGTGCCGCCATTGTCGCCCGCATCCACCATGCCCGGGCACCGGAAGCTTTCCAGCCGGCCCTGGCACGCGCGCGCGGCGAGCCGCTTGACGATGTCGTGATTGTGCGTCCGCGCCCGAAATGGGCCGTCAAGGCGCGCCCCGACCCGGCCCCGGATGCGAAACCCGCAGACAAGCCCGACGACAAGCCCGCCACGGAGCCCAAATAATGGAATTCCTCCACACCATGGTCCGCGTCTCGGACGTTGATGCCAGCCTGCGCTTTTATTGCGACGGGTTGGGCCTCAAGGAAATCAGCCGCTTCGACAGCGAGCCGGGTCGCTTCACCCTGATTTTCCTCGCCACCCCGGCCGATATCGCGCGCGCTGGTTATACTGGCGGCAAAATCCCGACTGGCCTGCCCTGCATCGAGCTGACCCATAACTGGGATCTGGAGAAATATGATGGCGGCCGCAATTTTGGGCATCTCGCCTATCGTGTCGCCGATATCTACGCCACCTGCGCCCATCTCGACGCCATGGGCTATCTGATCTGCCGCCCACCACGCGACGGTCACATGGCCTTCGTCCGCTCCCCCGATCTGATCTCGGTCGAATTGCTGCAAAGCGGCGACAGCCTGCCGCCGCAAGAGCCCTGGGCCTCGATGGAGAATACGGGGAGTTGGTAGGGGTAACAAAATTTGATCTAAGGCCCGGATTCCAAAACGGACTCTGGATCAAAGAGTTAGCCTCGACTAGCTGCTTCCATTTTGAAATCGACGATTTTTCGGCTTGGATCGGTGCCAAAACTCGGTAATGTCGCCCCCAGCGAACGGCGTTCGCTAGCGAAGAAGGGCGGCCACTTTGACCGCCCTTCCCTAGTCCACTATCAGGTCGCGTTGGCTTAGAACTTGAACTGATACTGGTACGGCCAACGGCGTGTGTGCTCGCACACATGCTCGAGGCGGCCGAAGCGAATGCGGGTATATTCCCGCACATGGACGCGCATAGCGTACATAGTCACTCCTCCTCTTCTTCTGCCGGATAGAGCCGGACGACTCCGGAGCACCCTGTGCGCCCGCGCGGATTGGCGCGTCGGATGGCGGAGAGAAGAATCGAATCGACGACTTCACGCAGACATACTGAGTGAGAGTCAGCCCACTGGGGAACCCTTTTATCCAGTATTCCACCGGAAAAGGGTCGGCGCGGAACAAAAACGCAACAATTTTATCTAGTGCGGGGTCCGGGGGCTAACCTAAGCCGCCCGCTGCATGTCCTCAAACCGCTTGCCAACCTCATCTTCGAAGCTTTCGGCGAGGACGGTGACGCGTTCGATTCTGTCAGTGCGGAAGTGGCGGAAATTATTGCGCAGTTCGCACCAGGCTGTCAGCAGCCAGATCCGGCCGAAACAGGTCAGAGCCAGCGGGCGGATGACGCGGGTCGTTGCCTCATCGCTGAGCGAATTATAGCGCACCCGCAATTTGCGGCGATTGCTGATCGCATTGCGCACCGGGCCAAAGGCTTCCGGCCGCACCGTGTCGTCGAGGAAGGCGGCAAACAGCGGCGCCGATTTGAGGCGTTCGCGATGCGTGTCCGGCAGGGCGTGCTCGATCTTCGACAGGGCTTCGGCGGCGGCGGAGGCGAGATCGCGGTCGCCGGTGGCGCGCACGAAGCGGGCGCCCAGGGCCAGGGCGTCGAGTTGCTCATAGCTGAAAGTGATTGGCGGCAGGTCGAAACCAGGCCGCAACACATAGCCGACGCCGGCCTCGCCATCGATCGGGGCACCGGACCCGATCAGATGCGCGATGTCGCGATAGATGGTGCGTTCGGAAACTTCGAACTTATTGCCCATGTCCTGGGCCGTCACGGCGCCGGGCGCCGCCTGGCGCAGGGCCTGGATGATGCGGATTAAACGTTCGGCACGACGCACTGACATCTCCTGACGCCATTCATGTATGGCGGCAAGGTGTCAGGATTTGCGGTTTCGCGCAAGCCAGCTGTTACGGGGGAAAATGCCTCGCAGCCGTCTGGAGCCCTCCTGACGTCAGGCTGTCAGTTGGGGTGCGCTAATGTCCTGCGTGTCGGGACAGAAGGAACCAGAGCCATGACCGTATTCGAAATCGTGACATATAGTGTCAAGGATATCCAAGCCGCAGAAATCGCGCGCGAAAAGGCGCGCTCGGCATTGGCGGCCTATCCCGGCTTCATCGGCTGGACCCGCTACGCGACGGCCGAGGACAACCGGCATTTCGTTGACCAGGTCGAGTGGGACACGCTCGCCGAAGCGAAATCGGCGCAACTTGCCTTCATGACCGACCCGGCCATGGCGGATTTCATTGCGGCCATCGATACCGTGCTGGCGATGTCGCACGTGAAACAGGTAACCTAAACCCTAACGACATCCTGCATCGAATACAGGCCGGCCTCGCGGCCCTTGCCGCCATGGCACATCCAGTGCGCCGCAGCGATGGCGCCGCGGGCGAAGACGTTGCGATCATAGGCGCGGTGCGAAATCGTCAATTCCTCAAGCTCGGCGAGAAAGCGCACGGCGTGTTCGCCGACGACCGAGCCACCACGGCTGACGGCG
Organism: uncultured Maricaulis sp.; assembly: GCF_963975345.1. Lineage (NCBI taxonomy): Bacteria > Pseudomonadati > Pseudomonadota > Alphaproteobacteria > Maricaulales > Maricaulaceae > Maricaulis > uncultured Maricaulis sp. Next base: position 207,465 of record NZ_CAXBGE010000006.1, read on the forward strand.
AAACCGATCTGGCCCGGCTTGCGCGTGCCGGTGACGCCTTCGCGGCTCCAGATCGCTGTGCGGTCGAGGTCGACGCCACGTGCCTTGGCGGCGGCGCGCCCCAGCAGGAGCGCCGTGCCCGAGGGTGCGTCGGTCTTGAGACGGTGATGGGTCTCGGTAATTTCAATGTCCCAGTCCTTGGCCGGCAGGGCCGCGGCCTGTTCGACCAGCGCCTCGATGACGGCGATGCCGAGCGAGAAATTGCCCGTCATCAGGATTGGCACCCGTCGCGAGGCGGTGGCGAGCCGCTCGAGCTGGCCGGGCTTGAAGCCGGTGACGCCGGTGACGAGGCAGCAATGGTGCGGCAGCACCGCCATGCGTTCGGCCACCGAGACCGTCATTGCCGGCAGGCTGGCATCGATCACGATATCACTGTTGGCGACGCTCTCCTCAAACGAGACCGACGCCAGGCAGCCATGCGGCGCCCGGCCCAGCATCTCGCCGATATCCTGTCCGACGCGCGGTGATTCCGCGCGGACGATGGCACCGACCAGCTGCATGCCCGGCGCATCCAGCACCGCTTCGCAAATCGCGCGTCCGAGCCGGCCGGTGGGCCCGAGAATGGTCACTTTGATGGACGGGTTCAAAACACGCCTCCGTAAATCAGGCCGTCGGCAAATTTCTCGAACAGATAGGAGCCAAGGATCGGCAGGATGGGGATCAGGATATAGAGGCTGAAGCGCAAGGTCACCGAGGTTGAGATCGGCCATTCCGGCCGCCGCTCGACCCAGACTTCATAATCGGTGAGGCCGGCCAGGGCAGAGGCGGCGCTATCGTCACCCGCGAAGGCCCGTTCGCGGGCCTGCGCCATCAGCTTGTGAACCTGCGCCAGTTCAACCGCCTTGGCAGCGTGGATCTTGCGCTGAATCGGGCGGACGGCATTCGTCAGGGCAACCACACCGCCCAGCACAGCCAGCGCAATCGCCGGTGTGGCGATCCATGCCTGACTCGCATCGGCGACGAATAACAACAAAACGCCGGCCATCACCAACCAGGAGCCCGCAGCGGCCAGTCCAATGCGGCCAAAAATATCGAGGCGTTCCAAGTGGTAGAGATCGATCACGACATGTTCGCTGATCAATTTGCGCATTTCCCGGCCTTCGCGGGCCAGGCTCAAACCGGCGCGCATGCCCACCGCATAGAGCCAGGGTGAGAGCAGCAGAAACCATAATCCGATCGACTGCAGGTATTGCAAGAGCGTCACGGACTGGGACCGGAGCATGAGGAGATTGAACACCAATCCGACAATCACGCCGGCCGCCGTCAAGGCCCAGTAATAGCGGCGCCAGGACACGGGCGCGCCATCGCACAGGGCGTTGGCGGCCTCATGGCCCAAGGGTTCGATCGCCGCCAGAAGGCTGGCCCGCTCGGTTTCCCAGCGGCGGCGGCCGATTTGTGTCAGGGCGACGCCGGTTGTCAGGATCATCGACAGAACGAAGCCGACCCAGCTGACCGTGTTGAGCTGCCAGGTCCCGGCGGCATCGACATAGCCCAGATGGGGCCGCCCGGTGATCTCGGCGATCATCGCAAACGAGCCAAAACTGATCACGAAGACGGCAAGCGTCGTGCCCCAGAACCCCAAAGGAGACCAGCGATACAGCGCGGTCTCTGCCGAAGTGAATCGGTTGAGGTCCAGGGTCGGCAGGGATTTGGCGTCGCTTGTCGTCATGCGGCCCACATTAGGACGTGCCGGACGTTTCTGTCACCCGGTCTGTGAGCCGGGGTCGCAGGGGCTCAGGCGTTGGGCCGGCCGTCATCTGTGGTGACTTCATTCCAGAATTGTTTGACCTTGGTGAAGAAGCCGTCGCTGTCGGGATTGCAGCCTTCGCCGGAGAGCGAGCAGAACTCCTTGAGGAGTTCCTTCTGGCGTTCGCACAGATTGCGCGGGGTCTCGACGAAGAGCTCGATCACCATATCGCCGCGTGGACCACCACGAAGACGCGGCATGCCCTTGCCGCGCAAGCGCATGCGGCGACCGGTCTGGGCGCCGGCGGGGATCTTAAGCTCGGCCTTGCCGCCATCAATCGTCGGAACTTCGATCGTCGCTCCCAGCGCTGCAGAGACCATTGAGGCGGGCGTGCGGCAATAGAGATTGGGTCCGTCACGCTCGAATAATTGGTGCGGCTTGGCGGAGAGGAAGAGGTAGAGATCGCCACGTGGACCGCCGCGCGCGCCGGCTTCACCTTCGCCGGCAAGGCGGATGCGGGTGCCGTCTTCGACGCCGGCCGGGATGTTGACGGTCAGGGTGCGGTTCTTGCGCACGCGCCCGACGCCATCACAGTCCTGGCAGGGTGTCTTGACGTATTGGCCGCGCCCGCCGCACTGCGGACAGGTCTGTTCCATCGTGAACAGACCCTGGGAGCGGCGAATGCGGCCGGCGCCATGACAGGTCGGGCAGGATTCCAGATCGGTTCCGGGCTCATTGCCATGGCCGTCGCAACGCTCGCAATTCATCGCCGTCGGGACGGTGATGGTGGTTTCCTTGCCGTTGAAGGCATCCTCCAGCGACACTTCCATGTCGAACCGCAAATCATTGCCGCGTGCCGGGCCGGTCTGGCCGCCGCCGCGCCGTCCGCCGCCACGCCCGAAGGCATCGCCGAACACCTGCTCGAAAATATCGGCAAATTCCGCAGCCCCGCCGGCCCCGAACGGGCCTTGCCCGCCAAAACCGCCATTGCCGCCCTGTTCGAAGGCGGCGTGGCCCATGCGGTCATAGGCCGCGCGCTTGTCGGCATCGGACAGGATGGCATAAGCCTCGCCAACTTCCTTGAACTTGGCCTCAGCGGCGTCATCGCCCGGATTGCGGTCCGGGTGAAACTCCATCGCCAGCTTGCGATAAGCGACCTTCAGGGCCTTCTCATCGGCGGTCTTGGCGACACCAAGGATTTCGTAGAAGTCACGCTTGCTCATTACAACTCTTCCGATTTCAGCACCAGCACAGCGTTTTGACGCATCTGCCTTGCCAATTCATAACCATTTCGCAGGCACAGGCCGGCAGCCCCCACTGTGATCCCGGCTTCATGCCGGGTCTCCAGCAGGATCATACGGGGCCATATGGTTCGGGGCGCATCCCCGAAAAAGGCCTCAAGGACAATTTCCTCAAAGCCTTCAATATCCATCTTCATGATGTCGACATGATCGACACCGGCTTCATGCAGCGCCGCCCGTAGCGGACGCAGGCGAACAGTGCTGCCCATCCCGCCGCTCTCGATATGCACTTCACCGCGATTATTGTCGGACTGGACCAGCACCGCCTCGCCTTCTTCCGCGCCAAGCGCATAGGGCAGGACCGTGACATTGCCCGCGCTCGACGCGGCGAGATTGAATTCCAGCCGGCGGCGGTTTTCGACATCCGGTTCGATCGCGATCGCCTTGATCGGGCGCCCAAGCGCGGCGGCATCGGCGACGGCAGACAGGGTGTAGAAGCCGGCATTGGCGCCAGCATCGACGAAAACAAAACCTTCATTGGCCGACTTGGCGGCAATCATTTCGCGAATGGCGGCGCGTTCGGCGCTGTCCCAGGTTTTCGAGCCGGCAAAGACGCGTTTCTCGCAACGATTATCGCGCATGTGCAGGCGGGCAAACTGGCCGGGGAAGACCTCGACATCGGCGATATCGCGTCCGCCCGACATCAGCATGCGGCGCACCACGGATTCGGCGCCGCGCCGCAGCCCGTCGGTGGGCAGGCTCATGGCAAGCCGCCGCAACCATTCCTCACGGGAGTTCAGTGCAAAGGCACCAAAGGGCGCCGTCATCGGGTCGGGATTCGACATCATCACGCTTTCCAGCTCAGGCCGGGACGGTGCTGCTCGCGCAAAACCGTCCCGGGACTGATGGAGTTTAAGCGTCTTTCTTGGCGTCGTCGTCAACCTCGGAGAATTCCGCGTCGACAACATCATCATCCGCCTTCTCTTCGCCGTCGCTCTCGGAAGCTTCCGATTGCTGGGCCGAATAGATGGCTTCGCCGAGCTTCATCGAAGCTTGGACCAGCGCCTGGGTCTTCTGCTGGATGGCTTCGAGATCTTCGCCATCCTTGACCTCTTTCAGCTCGGCCAGCGCCGTCTCGATCAGCTCCTTGTCGGCGGTCGGGACCTTGTCGCCGAACTCTTCAAGCTGCTTCTCGGTCTGGTGCACCATGGCTTCGGCGCCGTTCTTGGCCTCGACCAGAGCGCGGGCGGCCTTGTCGCTTTCGGCGTTGGCTTCGGCGTCCTTGACCATCTGCTCGATATCGGCGTCGGTCAGACCACCCGAGGCCTGGATGCGGATCTGTTGCTCCTTGCCGGTGGCCTTGTCCTTGGCCGAGACGTTGACGATGCCGTTGGCGTCGATGTCGAAAGTGACTTCGACTTGCGGCATGCCGCGCGGTGCCGGTGGCAGGCCGACCAGGTCGAACTGACCCAACAGCTTGTTGTCGGCAGCCATTTCACGCTCGCCCTGGGAGACGCGGATGGTGACGGCGGTCTGGTTGTCGTCGGCGGTCGAGAAGACCTGGCTCTTCTTGGTCGGGATCGTCGTATTGCGTTCGATCAGACGGGTGAAGACACCGCCCAGCGTTTCGATACCCAGCGAGAGCGGGGTGACGTCGAGCAGCAGCACGTCTTTGACGTCGCCTTGCAGCACGCCGGCCTGGATGGCGGCACCCATGGCAACGACTTCGTCCGGGTTGACACCCTTGTGAGGGTCGCGGCCGAAGAAGCCTTTGACGACTTCCTGCACTTTCGGCATCCGGGTCATACCGCCAACCAGCACGACATCATCGATATCGGCGGCGGTCAGGCCGGCATCCTTGAGCGCTTTCTTGCAGGGCTCGAGGGTGCGCTTGACCAGATCTTCGACCAAGGCTTCGAGCTTGGCGCGCGAGAGCTTGATATTGAGGTGTTTCGGACCGGAAGCGTCGGCGGTGATGAAGGGCAGATTGACTTCATAGCTGGTGGCCGAAGAGAGTTCCTTCTTCGCCTTTTCAGCTTCTTCCTTCAGACGCTGCAGGGCCAGCTTGTCCTTGCGCAGGTCGATCGCGTGTTCTTTTTTGAACTCGTCGGCGAGATACTGGACAATGCGCATGTCGAAGTCTTCACCACCGAGGAATGTGTCCCCATTGGTGGCTTTCACTTCAAACACGCCATCGCCGATCTCGAGCACCGAGACGTCGAACGTGCCGCCGCCGAGGTCGAACACGGCAATCGTCTTGCCTTCATTCTTGTCGAGGCCGTAGGCGAGTGCGGCTGCGGTGGGCTCATTGATGATGCGCAGGACTTCAAGACCGGCAATCTTGCCCGCATCCTTGGTCGCTTGGCGCTGGGCGTCGTCGAAATAGGCCGGCACGGTGATGACGGCCTGCTCAACTTTTTCGCCGAGATGCGCTTCGGCGGTCTCTTTCATCTTTTGCAGAATGAAGGCGGAGATTTCCGAAGGCGAATATTTCTTGTCGCGGCCCTGGACCCAGGCGGCGTTGTTTTCCGACGGGACGATCTTGTAGGGCACCATGTCGATGTCCTTCTTGACCGTCGGGTCATCCATCGTGCGGCCAATCAGGCGCTTGATGGCAAAGAAGGTGAAGTCCGGATTGGTGACAGCCTGGCGACGGGCCGGCTGGCCGATCAGGCGTTCGCCGTCAGCGGAAAACGCGACAACGGACGGGGTGGTGCGGGCGCCCTCGGAATTTTCAATCACCTTTGCGGTGCCGCCTTCCATGACGGATACGCAGGAATTGGTGGTTCCCAGGTCGATGCCGATGACCTTGCTCATAGATATATTCTCCGTTTTTCTCACAGCGGGACCGCCACGCGGATACAGACCTTGAAATCAAGCGTCCATTACCCGGGTTGACTGCCCCCTTCGGGATCGTCGTTGATTGTCCAGCGGAGCCGCCGCCGGACGTGGTTCGTGTTCAGCGGTAATAGCCCCGCTCTTGGTAGGCGATTTAGGGAGCGACGGCGCGGAGCGCAAGTGCGCGTGCAGGATCAGTGCAGGGTTTTTGCGATTCCCGCCCGTCCTGCCCGTGCGCTGACGTATCCGACGGTGAGGCGTTGCCCGCTTGAGGAAATGCGCTGATCGCACCAGCCGCGCGCTTTCCGGGTGGCCGCGCTGCGTGGACTGCGGCATTTTCTGGCCCATGACCGCGCCCTTTATCCTTCCCGACGGCTTTCGCTATCTGCCAGGCCATTTTGACCGCTCGGCCCAGTCGGCGCTGATCGAGGCGGTGATCGCGGCGCAGGCGTGTGCGCCCTTCTGGCGGCCTTCCATGCCACGCACCGGGCAGCCGCTCTCGGTGATGATGACGAATTTCGGCCCGCTCGGCTGGGTGACGGACAAGGCGAAGGGCTATCGCTATGAGCCGCGTCACCCAGAGACCGGCCAGCCCTGGCCGCAAATACCCGCAGCCCTGTTGCAGCTCTGGCGGGATTTCGCGGCCTATCCGGCGCCACCGGAGGCCTGTCTGGTGAATTGGTATGCATCGGACAGCCGGATGGGGCTGCATGTCGATTGGGACGAAGAGGCGACCGATGCCGCGGTGATCTCGGTCTCGCTGGGGGACAAGGCGCGATTTCGTATTGGTGGCCCGCAGCGCGGTGGCAAGACTGGTTCGCTGATCGTGTCATCGGGTGATGTCGTCGTGCTCGGCGGCGAAGCCCGGCGCTGTTATCACGGGGTCGACCGGATATATCCGGGCACGTCAACGCTTCTGCCTGAGGCCGCGTTCACCGGCGGCGGGCGGATTAATTTGACCCTGCGGCGAGTGACCCTGCTTGAGCTGGGACAAGGTTGAATATTCGCCTGCGAAAAACCGGCCACCTTAATTTCGCCACGCCATTGGTCGCATGATGCAATCGGTTGACCTTGGCGACTTGTTCGCCGGGCATCCAGGATTGAATTCATCATAGCGACCGGATGTGGTGCGGTTTCGCGCCCCGGTCGGACAGGGAGGCATGATATTATGTTCAGGAAAATTCTCATTGTTGGTTTGGCGACACTCGGCTTGGCCGCATGCGGCGCGACCAGTCAGGGCGCCCTCGCCGGCGGGGCTATGGGCGCTGCGGCGGGTGCCATCATCGGCAATAATACCGGTTCGGGCGATGCTCGCACTGGCGCCATCATTGGTGGCGCGATCGGTGCTGCAGGCGGCGCCTATGCCGGTTGCCGCAGCGAAGGCACCTGCATGTGGGATCAAAACAACACCCACCAGTCGCGCCTCTATACCGACCAGCGTACCGGCGGCCAGTATTATCTCGACGACAGGGATGGCTGTTCCTACTGGCGCAATGGCGAACGTCGCGGCTGTTAAGCCCGACTGACCGATAAGGGCCCGCCTCGCCGATGACCGGCGGGGCGGGCTTTTTTCTGCCCGGAGCTAGCTCTGGCTCGGCAATTCCGGCGGCTCGGCCTCGCTGGGCGGCATATAATTGATCGCCGTCATCGGGATCGAGCGGCCATTGGCCTGTACCAGCCTGACATGTTTGCGCCGCAGCAGGCGCGGCTCGGCGACGCCGCAGGAGTGCGCAATGATCTCGACGTGCTCGCGCACCGTATTGGCGTAGTGCGCCACGCGCTCGGACTTTTCCCCCACCACGAGGCCGCGCTGCAGGCGCGGGTCATGGGTGGTGACACCGGTCGGGCAGGTATTCTTGTGGCATTTCATCGCCTGGATACAGCCAAGCGAGAACATGAAGCCACGGCCGCACTGGATGAAATCCGCGCCCGACGCCAACGCCCAGGCGACCGCTCCCGGGGTCAAGAGCTTGCCCGATGCGATGATATGCATCCGGCCGCGCAGGCCATGTGCGCCGAGGATCGTCACGGCGATGGGCAGGCTTTCGCGGATTGGCAGGCCGACATTGTCCATCAGCGCCATCGGCGCGGCTCCAGTGCCGCCATCGCCGCTATCAATGGTGAAGAAATCGGGCGCGCTGTCGACGCCGCGCTCCTTGATCTCCAGGCATAATTCCTCCAGCCAGCCATAGGCACCGATACAGGCCTTGAAGCCGACCGGCTTGCCGGTGATCTGGCGCAGCCAGGCGATGGTATCGAGCAGTTCGACAGAATTGCTGATTTCGGGGTGGCGGTTGGGGGAAATTGACGCCTCGCCAGCGGGGATGCCGCGGATCGCCGCGATCTCCTCTGTCACTTTTTCCGCCGGCAATATCCCGCCCTTGCCCGGCTTGGCGCCCTGGCTGAGCTTGAGCTCGAACATCTTGACCTGCGGGATCGCGGCGACGGCACGCAGCTTCTCCTCCGAGAAGCCGCCCTTGGCGTCACGCACGCCATATTTGGCAGTGCCGATCTGAACGACGATGTCGCAGCCGCCCTCCAAATGCATGTCGGTTAGCCCGCCCTCGCCGGTATTCATCCAGACCCCGGACTTGGCCGCCCCGCGCGACAAAGCCCGCACTGCCGGCTTCGACAGGGCGCCAAAACTCATGCCGGAAATATTGAAAAAGGACGGCGCGTCATAGGGTTGGCGCGCCGTTGGCCCGATGCGCAGCGCTTGGGTGGCCGCGGCGTGATCGTCGAGCGGCGGAAAGGCGCAATTGGAGAAAATAGGGGTTCCCACCGGCGTCAGCGGCTTGGTTGAACCAAACGGGACCGTGCCGCCTTCGCCGCGCGCCGAGCGGTAGACCCATTCGCGTTCGGCACGGTTGAACGGCAATTCCTCGCGATCCATCGCGAAAAAATACTGGCGGAAGAACTCGCCCAGCGCCGTGAACAGGCTGCGAAACCGGCCGACCACGGGATAATTGCGGCGGATGGCATCAGTGGTCTGGGTGCGATCAATGATGAAGAGGATGAGCGCGATCAGGGCGACGACCCCCAGCGCCAGGATGAAAAGCTGGGTCAGTACGGACATGGCCTGCATGGCCCAGGGCGGCAAATTCATCGCGTCACTCCATTGACTGGACAGGGGTCATGATGGCGCAGCGGTCTGCCGGAGGCGAGCGGCGAACGCTCTGCCTCCAGCCTTTGTGATCGGCTGTGATGCGCCTTATTCCGCGTTGGCTGCCTCCAGCTCCGCCGCAATCGCCTCCGCCCGGTCGATGCGCAGATCCGGCGTCTGGTCGGCAGCGCCCAGTTCCAGCTGGCCGGCTTTCCATTGCATCGCCATAAAGACGCGGGCACGGCCGGATGGGTGGTCGAACATGAACCATTCTTCCAGCGCCCCCGGCTCGATCTTGCGATAAGAGGCCAAGCGCAGGTCTACTGTGGCAGATCCGTCCGGTTCTCGTGCGGCGTTGAGGCCAAATAGATCGGCCGCGGCCTCATTGGTGCGGATGATGGTGTTGAAGATGGGCGTCGTCGCGAAGAAGAAGACCGACAGGCAGGCCAGCAGTAGTGGCAGACCGGCGATGTCGCCGATATCCGTGACGCCCCATTTCCTGCCCATCACACGATTGGCCCAGCCGAACAGCCCGTTTGTGATGGCGAAGCCGATCGCCAGCAGCAGGGCAAACATCGCGAACATTTCCCAGATATGGTTGAGCACGTAATGGCCCATCTCGTGCGCCATTACCGCCATCACCTCATCGCGATCCGTATTCTCGATCAGTGTGTCGGACAGGGCGATCCGCGTCGTGCCGAACAGGCCGGAAACATTGGCGGTGATGCGGTTGGACTGGCGCGAGACGTCGAACACGAAGACATCGTCAGCCGGGATGCCATTGGCGTGAGCGACCGAGAGGATATCGTCGCGCAGCTCGCCGGCCTCCATCGGCTGATAATCATTGAAAAGCGGGTCGATATAGACCGGCGAGAGGAAGAGCATAAAGCCCAGGAAGGCGACCGACAGGGCCGTGCCCCACAACCACCAGCTCGCCTTGGCGATGCGGATGACGGCGTAGAGAGTGGTGATAAAAATCGCGAACATCAGGGTCGAAACCCCGAGATTGATCGCCCACTCACCAAACCAGTCTGGCAGGGTCATGGTCGAGAGGTTGAAGGCGTGCTCGCGATAGAAGCCTTCATACAGCGTCATCGGAAAGGTCAGGATCGAGGTGATCAGCGAGTAGACCGCCGCAAAAATCAGTGTCGTCAGCCAGTTGAACTTCACCGCGGCGCGTAGCTTGTCGCGCAGGGTTTTTGCGAAACCGCTTTGCAACAGGAAGCCGGCGACCGCCAGACCGATCACGAAATTGGCCAGGATCAGCCAATACCCGCCTTCGAAATAGCTGTCAGAGCGGGCGCGCGCGGCGCCGTCGAGCGTGGCGAGATAGGCCTGGGTGGCCGTTTCCGGGTCGAAGCCCGGCGCCGCTTGCAAAGCCAGGCTGGCGAGATGGGTGATGATCATCGTGCTGTCCCCCCAAGAACATACCGCAGTGTGGCGGCGCTTCGGGGGCAATTAGAACGACGTCATCACCCAATAGGCAAGGGCGAAGGATAAAAACCTGCCGGTCAGGCCTTGAGGTCGACTTGCCCACCCGGCTCACCGCTAGGCGGTGTGTCGGACGTGGCTTGGCCTGCGGACACGGCGACCATCGCTGCGCGCAGAGTGCGGCCGCTGATCGTGAAACCCGTCTGCATCGCCGCAGCGATGGTTCCGGCCGGCTGGTCCGACGGGATTTGGGCGACGGCCTGGTGCAGGTGGGGATCGAAGACGTCGCCCGGCTGTGGATCGACTTTGCGGACGCCATGTCGCTCCATCTTGGCCAGCATGGAGCGTTCAGTCATCGCAACGCCATCGATCAGATTCTTCATCGGCTCGGAGGCATTGGCGATGGTGTCCTCGTCCACCGCAGCGACGGCGCGCGACAGACTGTCAGAGATGTCGAGCATGTCTTCGGCGAATTTGGAGACGGAATATTCGCGCGCATCGCGGACTTCCTTCTCGGCCCGCTTGCGGGTGTTGTCGGCCTCGGCGACGGAGCGCAGCAGCCGGTCGCGCGTCGCTTCCAGCTCGGCATTCAGCTTGAAAATGATATCGTCGCGGCCGGTGGGGATATCCTCGGCGGCGTCATTTTCCTGGGTCGCGTCGTCGGTCATGATGTCCTCATTCTCAATATCGAGAGGCGTGCCGTCGGTCGTGTCAGTCATGCTTCTTCACTCTCAAGGTCTGGCGCCGTCCAAAATCTTGCCGACGACGCGGGCTGTATAATCGACCAGGGGGATAACACGCGCATAGTTCAAACGGGTGGGGCCAATTACACCCAGCGCGCCGACAATCTCCTGGTCCCTGTTCATATAGGGAGCCACGATCACACTTGAACCCGACAGGCTGAAAAGCGGGTTCTCGGCGCCGATGAACAGGCGCACGCCCTGGCCGTCCCGGGTCCTGTCCAGCAAGGCGATCAGCTCCTGTTTGCGCTCGAGATCGTCGAACAGCATCCGGATGCGTTCAAGATCGTCGGCGGCTTCGAGATTCTCCAGCAGACGACCCTGACCGCGTACAATTAAGGAGCGATGCTCGCCGCCGCCGCCCCAATCGGCCAAGCCCTGCTTGACCAGACCCTGGGCTGCTGCGTCGAGCTGGGAGCGGTTTTCCGCGATTTCGGTTTCGATATCGAGCCGCGCCTGTTCCAAGCTGCGTCCGGTCAGGCGTGAGGAGAGGAAATTGCCGGCCTCCACCAGCGTCGCCGGTGGCAGGCCGTCGGGTGCCGTCATCAGCCGGTTCTCGATCGAGCCGTCGGAAAAGACGAGTACGGCAAGAACTTCATGGCGCGAGATTGGCACGAATTCGACATGGCGCAGTGGTGCATCGCGCTTGGGCGTCACGACCAAACCGGCGCCGCCGGCCAGCCCGCCGAGCACGGCGGACACTTCATTGAGCAGATCGGGCACGGTGCGGCCCGTCGTGGCGACGCGGCCTTCAATTGCGCTGCGTTCGGAGGCGTTGAGCTCGCCAACTTGCAGCAGTCCGTCGACGAAGAGACGCAGCCCGGCATGGGTCGGCATCCGGCCGGCGCTGGAATGGGGTGCCGACAACAGGCCCATCTGCGCGAGATCAGCCATCGTATTGCGGATCGAAGCCGGCGACAGGGCCAGCTTGCCGGCTTGGGCCAAGGTGCGTGAGCCGACCGGGCCGCCCGATTGCAGATAGCTCTCGACGATCTCGCGAAAAATATCGCGCATGCGCTCGTCGAGGGCGGCGAGCCCGGTCTTGGGTGTGGTGTCGGCCATCCCCATCAATTAGGCCTGACCGCGCCAAGGTTCAATTGCCCTGTTCCGCGCAGCCTTGCCGGCGCTCAAGACGGTGTGCGTGCTTGATGCGCGGCGGGATGACCGCTAGAGCGGCAGTCGAACACGCTTTGGAGAGCCCTATGAGACCTTTTGGACGCGCGCCCGATGCCATGCGGGACATCACTCTTGAGCCGGGCGTCTCGCTCTATGCCGAGGGCTCCTGCCTGGCCCGCTTTGGCGGCACGCACGTGCTGTGCACCGCCAGCGTCGAAGACAACCTGCCGCCTTGGTTGCGCGGTGGCGGCAAGGGCTGGGTGACGGCGGAATACGGCATGCTGCCCCGCGCGACCCACACGCGCTCGCGCCGTGAAGCCGCGGCTGGCAAGCAATCGGGCCGTACCCAGGAAATCCAGCGCCTGATCGGCCGTTCCCTGCGGGCCGTGGTCGACCTCAAAGCACTCGGCGAACGCCAGATCACCATTGATTGCGACGTGCTGCAGGCCGATGGCGGCACCCGCACCGCCGCGATCACCGGCGCTTGGGTCGCGCTGAAGCAGGCCACCGCCTATCTGATGGAAGAGGGCCTGCTCAAGGCCGATCCGGTGCACGGCCAATTGGCGGCGATTTCCTGCGGCGTCATCGATGGCGAATCCCGCCTCGACCTCGAATACGAAGAGGATCGCCGCGCCGAAGCCGATGCGAATTTTGTCCTGACACCCAATGGCGGGATCGTCGAAATCCAGGCGACGGCAGAAGATCGTCCGATTCCGGAAACGGCGTTCGAGGAATTGTTTGCGCTCGCCCGGGCCGGTGTGGCCGATCTGGGAACGCTGCAATTGGCAGCGCTCAAGCGCTAAGGCTCGGAGGCGGGTCCCGGAGTGGCTGGAAAGGCCGCCATGAGACCCGTCGCGAATTGCCGGCTGAACGCCAGATATGTATGCCCCGATACGAAGCGCTGAAAATGAGCCTCGGCGCCGGCGGCTGAGAGAGTCTCGGCGGCGTTTTGGCTGTCGCGCAGAAACCCGGGCTCGAGTTCGCCTCCGCTGAGATAGAAGGCCGGGCTTCCGGCGCTGGCCGCCGCTGCCGTCATGGCGCGCTGCCAGCCGAATGAGGCCCCCGTGACATAGCCGAATTGATCGGGATGGAGCAGGGCCGTCGTCAAGGCCCAGGCGGCACCACTGGAGAAGCCAAACACCATCCGCTGATCCCGGTTTTGCGTCGCGTGGTAATCGCGCACGGTCAGCGGAATGACCTCGCTCATCAGGAAGTCTTGATGCGCCTGGAAGCGGTCGGGATCGACGCCCCAGAGATATTCCTGGGACCGTGAGTCGGTGCTGAAGGAAAAGTCCACCGGCGGTGTCGGCGGCGCGGGAGCATTCCAGAGCCCGACAAGCAGGACCGGGGTGATCTCGCCACTCATGATGAGCGCGTCCGCAATATTCGCTAGCCCCGCCACGGCGCGGCCGTCAGCGATATACACCACCGGCCATCCCTGTGCCGGCGGCTGGCCTGGCGGGGTGTAGATGGTCAGCGTGCGGGTCATTGCCAGCGCGTCGCTGACCAGTTCGGTGTCTTCAAGCGTGCCATTGAGGCTCGCGCTCTGTGGCGGTGGCGGCGGTGAATTGGCACCCCGGAACGTCAGGACTTGTGGTTCGCCGTCCGCGCTTTCGGGCCGGGGCGAGACATTGATATCGATGAAGGCTTGGTCGAGATCGGCGATCCAGAAGCGGGCGCCCCAGATTTGACCATCATCAAGCAGATCGAGCGATTCCTGCAGGGCGCAGCAGAGGCGGGCGGGTTCGCCGCCGGCTGGGCGCCGGGCGGCGATGACGATGGTCTCGCCCTCAGTCCAGTAGGCCGTATCGGCGTCGCTCAGGTACTCCAGCGCGTCGGCCAGGGAGACGCCGTCAGCGATTCTGCAGAAGTGCGCGGTGTTGTCTTCGCAGGCCGCCGTGTCGTCGGCCCGGGGAATCGGCTCATCCGCGCTTGCAGCTGCGGTCGTGAACAGGATCGAAATCGCCAGTGCTCGAAACAAAATGACACCCCCAGTAAAACACCCTTGGGTTACTTAATGAGGCAATTGTGACCAAAGGGTGGCGTTGCCGCGCGTGCAGGGTGACTTGCCGAGTGGGTTAATCCCGCTATCCTTGGAGATGGTGACGTCTTCGGGCGACGCAAATTCAGAATATAGGCAGACGGCGGGAGTGCGCTGGGGGGCTGGAAACGGCCCGCTCGGACTCTCTTGGGAAGGGGCGTACCGTGCAGGCCCACTCCCGCCGTCTGATCCACCCACACATAAGGTGGGCGAATTTCAGTGACAATTCGGGCGCTTAACGTGCGCCGTCGCGACTGTCTTCCTCGTCTTCATCGTCGAACGACAACAGGTCACCCGGCTGACACCCCAGTTCGCGGCACAGCGCCTCCAGGGTTGAGAAGCGGACGGCCTTGGCCTTGCCTGTCTTGAGGATGGACAGGTTGGCCATCGTGATTCCGACGCGATCGCACAGCTCGGTGAGCGACATGCGACGCTCCAGCAGCATTCGATCAAGGGTGACGCGAATAGGCATATCTGGCGCTCCCCCCTAGATCGTCAATTTTTGTTCTTGGCGCATTTTCGCACCTTCGCGGAACACTTCGGCAAACACCAGCAGGGTTGCCACCGCGAACCAGGCACCAAGGCCGATATTCGGTGTTACATCAAGTTGCCCACAACCGACTACCGGCTCGTCCATGTCCATCAGGGTGAGGATCATCGCGACCGCGCCCTGGGTCAGATGCCGCAGCACCTGATAGGCGGCGATGGCTATCGCGATCACCTGTAGATGGCGCGCATTTTCCGGAACGAAAGGGTCGCCGGCGATCAGGGTGGCGAACACCCGGCGCAGACGGTCGATGACGACCATTGCTGCCACGATCTCGGCAATCAGGAAGGGATAGATCCATCCCAACCGCTGTACGGCGTCGAATACCTGCGACACAGGTCCCGGCGAATAGCCTATAATATCCATCAGGAAGGCGGCGGCTGCTGCCACCAAAACGAGCGATGCAAAGGCGAGCAAGGCCCAACCCAGATACCAAGCTCCGCTCAGTATCATCTTGAGAACCGACGTAATCGATCCGCGACCCAGCGCTTTCATGCCCACCCTTCCCATAGTCTCTCGATGGGGCCGGCGGCAGGTTTCCCCGCCTGACCGGCCTCATCTGATGTCAACCATTACGCGACCATTGGCGCAATAGCGTAGAACGTACCGGCGGCGACTGAAATCAGAAGCACCATATTAATCGCGATTGATGCGAACATACGAAAGCCGGAATTGTCGGACCTGACCATCTCACTGTTTCCTTTGTGTTGAATCGAAACCATTACCGTTGTCATTTCTGCTGCGAGGACGATGTCTCCCGTCCTTGTTGATTATCGATAAACGCGAACCGGAATAGACGCAAGTAAAAAATATCGTTTTTCGATATTAATTTCTCGAAAGCCGATAAAACATCTGTAAGGAATGGGCGATGACGGAGCGGAACACATGGGTGCTGGCAAGCCATAACGCCGGGAAAATCAAAGAGTTGGAGGCCATCTTGTCGCCCCACGGTATTGCCCTGAAGGGCGCTGCGGAAATTGGTCTGGATGAACCCGATGAAACCGAGCCGACATTCGAAGGTAATGCGGCGCTGAAGGCGCGGGCTGCCTGGACGGCCACCGGGCTGACCTGTCTGTCCGATGATTCCGGCCTCGCCGTTGATGCGCTCGGCGGTGACCCCGGCGTGCTCTCCGCTCGATGGGCCGGGCCCGAGCGCGACTTCAATACGGCGATGGCCCGAGTGCACGACGCGCTGGGGGCGAGCGGCAGCGCAAATCGTGCGGCGCGCTTCGTCTGCGTTGTGGCGCTGTGCCGCGAAGATGGCGCGATATCGCATTATCGCGGCGAAGTGGCGGGCGAGATCGTCTGGCCACCGCGCGGTGAGGCCGGTTTCGGCTATGACGCGATTTTCCAGCCAGAGGGAGAGGATCGCACCTTTGCCGAGATGACGGCGGCGGAAAAACGCGCGATGAGCCATCGTGGCCGCGCCCTGACGGCGCTGGTGGCGGCGGAATTCGAGCGATGAACCCTCTCGCCGATGCGCTGGGTCTCTATGTCCACTGGCCCTATTGCGCCCGCATCTGTCCCTATTGCGATTTCAACGTCTACCGCCCGAAGGGTCAGGAGGAGGCGCTGCTGGATGCGATCCTTGCTGACATGACCGACTGGCGCGCCCGCACCGGCGCCCGCCCGCTGGCCAGTATCCATTTCGGTGGCGGCACGCCCTCTCTGATGACCGGCACCCAGATCGAACGCCTGATCACCCATGCCGAAGCGCTCTGGGGTCTGGATGCGGGCGCCGAGATCGGGCTTGAGGCCAATCCGAACAATGTCGAGCACTACGGCGATTTCATTGCTGCCGGGATCAACCGGCTATCGGTCGGGGTGCAAAGCCTCGACGATGCGGCCCTCAAACAGCTCGGCCGCGATCATGACGGGCCGTTGGCGCGCCGGGCGATTGAGCGCGCGATGGCGGTGTGTGACCGGGTCTCGATCGACATGATCTATGCCCGCGCCGGCCAGACAGCGAGTTCTTGGGAGGCCGAGCTGCGCGAAATCCTCGCCTTCGGTGCCGGCCATATCTCGCCCTATCAGCTCACCATCGAAGCGCGAACCGCCTTCGGACGCCGCGCCGCGCGAGGTGAGCAGCTCGACAGTCCGGAAGATTTGGCGGCTGATCTGTTCGAACTGACTCACCAAATTTGCGACGCCCATGGCCTTGCCGCCTATGAAATCTCCAACCATGCCCGCACCCCAACCGATCAGTCGCGGCATAACCGGCTGTATTGGGAGGGTGGCGACTGGATCGGTGTCGGCCCCGGTGCACATGGCCGCATTGGCGCGGCCCTCGAAGTCGGGCGTCAGGCCTGCGAAGCCAAGGCGCAGCCGAAAGCCTATCTCGATGCCGTGGCCCAGAGCGGCAGCGGGCTGGTCAGTCTTGAAGCGCTCAGCGCCAGCGAGGAGCGCGCTGAGCGCATCCTGATGGGCATGCGCCTGTGGGACGGGCTCGATCTGGACGTACTGCAGCGCAAGACCGGTCTGTCGGTTGATCTGGACGCGCTAACACGGCTGAGCGGGCAAGGTCTGGTCGAACAGATTGGCGGCCGGGTTCGGCTCTTGCCGGCCGGCCGCATTTTTGCCGACCGGATTTCCGGCGAGCTGGTGCCCGACGAGTCCTAGCGCTTAATAGGCCAGCGGATCGAAGGTCAGCGGTGCCGGTTCGACTTCCCGGAAACTGCGCGATTGGACTTCATAGATCGCCAGCCCGCGTTCGATCAGGCCCGAATGGGCGAAACGGAACAGGCCGTCGACGCCGAGATAGCCTTCCGGATCTTCGATCGCCTCGCGGCTGAAGCCAAGCTCGCCGCCTTCCAGATGCGCCGCCAGGGCGAGTGCGTCATAGCCGAGGCTGGCGATATTCGAGGCTTCACTGCCATAGGCCGCTTCATAGGATTGTTCGAACCGCTCATGCGAGGCCCGGTCGGGCCCGGCAAACCAGCCACCATGCAGGGCCGGCTCGCGTAGCAGGTCTTCATCATTCCACAGGCCGGTGCCGAGAAAGCGGACGACAAGCGGATCGACGGCTTGGGAAATCAAGAGCGGCCCGAGCGTGCGCAGGCGCGTACTGCCTTCCGGCAGCATCACCGCCTGGAAGGGCGCGTTGGGGTCTGGAACCCAGTCGGATTGGCGCAATACATTGGCTTCGTCCGGCGTGATGGGTTGGAACACGCCGCGCGCCAACCGTGAGGCGGCACTGGCCATGGCTTCGACATCGCCTGTGTAGAAAGCTTCGGTGGTCAGGCTGCCGCCGGTCAGCTCGGCACTATCGCGCAGCGCATCATGGACAGTCATGCCATAGCGGCTTTGTGGCCCGAGATAGGCATAGCGCTGCACGCCTTGGCGCGAAGCGTATTCGACGACGCGGGCGACTTCGAGCTCAGGCGGAAAGCTGAGCAGGTAAACGCCATTGCCGGCCGTGCTGGTGTCGGTGGAAAACGCAATCACCGGAATATTGGCGCGGCGCGCAACTTGACCCACGACGGTGACGGACTGGCCGAACAGCGGACCGATGATCATGTCAGCGCCGTCTTCGAAAGCGGCCATCGCTGCAGCGCGCGCGCCTTCAGCGGTGCCTTGCGTGTCCTTGGGGATCAGCAGGAGATTGCTGCCAGCGCGCTCGAACAGGGCCAGTTCGGCGGCGCGCAACAGGCGCAGGGATTCGGCACGGGCGGTGGCATTGTCGCTCGAAAACGGCAGCAGGATTGCGACGCGGGACATTTGCCGGCCGGCCATATGCGGCGGCACCAGGCCGACGGCTTCGTCGATAACGGGTTTGGTGTCGGGCTCGATCGGCGTTTCGACCTGCGGCGGCAGCTCAACAACGCCCGGTGGCGGCGAGTTCGGTGTGGTGCCGCAGGCACTCAGTGTCAGCGCCGCCAGGATTGCGAGCAGGCGCAGACCGTTCTTTTGTGTCATTCTTCCTGCTGCGTCGAACGCGCGCAGTGCTACATCTGATGTCATGACTCAATCACCCCAGGAATTCGAGCCCGAAGCTATCCGCCCAGCACGCGGCGGGCAAGCGCTAGCGCCGGGCCTTTATCTGGTCGCAACACCAATCGGCAATCTGCGGGACGTCACCTTGCGCTGTCTCGACGTGTTGGCCGGAGCCGATCGCGTCCTCGCTGAGGATACCCGCGTCACACGCCGCCTGCTCGATGCCTATGGCATTGAAGCGAAGTTGCAGCCCTATCATGACCATAATGGCGACAAGGTCAGACCGCGTGTGCTGGAGGCCATCGCCGCCGGTGAAATCATCGCCCTGGTCTCCGATGCCGGCACACCGCTGGTGTCCGACCCCGGCTATAAACTCGCCCATGCGGTGATCGAGGCCGGGCTGATGGTGACGGCGATCCCCGGCGCGTCTGCTGTGCTCAGCGCCCTGTGTGTCGCCGGCCTGCCGACCGATTGCTTCACCTTCGCTGGCTTTCCGCCGCCCAGAACGGCGGCGCGCGAAGCTTGGCTCAAGCCGTTCCGGGAAATTCGGGGTTCGCTGGTGATTTATGAAGGCGCCTCGCGGCTGCCGGCCTCGCTGGCCAGCATGGCAAAGGTGTTGGGGTCGAGGCAGGCGGCGGTTTGCCGTGAGCTGACCAAATTCCATGAAGAAGTCCGGCGCGGCACGCTCGACGCGTTGGCGGCGCATTATCACGAGGCCGGCCCGCCGCGCGGCGAAATGGTGATTGTGGTCGGCCCCGGGCCCGAAGATCACTGGGACGAGGCGCGGATCGATGCGGCGCTGGGGCAGGTGATGGCCGAGATGCGCATCAAGGACGCCGCCGCCCGCATCGCCGACGTTTCCGGCTGGAGCAAGCGCGATGTCTATGCTCGAGCCCTGGCCCTTAAGGGCGACGCCCCGCGCGGAGAGCCCAAACCAGGGGACGGGATGTGACCGCACCCCGCCGAGCCGCCGAAGCACGCGGACGCTGGGCCGAGCGGCTGGCCATGCTCTGGCTGAGCTGCAAAGGTTACCGCCTGCTCGACCATCGCGCCCGCACGGCGGCCGGCGAGATCGACCTGGTCGCGATGCGCGGTGAGTATCTGGTTTTTGTTGAGGTCAAGGCGCGCCGCACCCTGGTGGCGGCACTGGAATCCTTCGGTGATCGCCAGCGTGGCCGCATTATTCGCGCCGCCTCGCTCTGGCGGGCGCGCCATCCCGGCTTCGAACGTTTGCATATGCGCTATGACCTGTTTCTGGTCGCCGCCGGACGCCTGCCGCAACATCGCCGTGCGGCCTGGATTCCCGAAGGCCGCGAGGCTCTCGATCTTCTCTAGAAAACAGCCTAGCTTGGTATGGTTCCCGGCTTCACCGGGGGTGACCAATCCAGCGGATCGACCGATCCGCTTTCCAGATCGACAGGAGCCTGCCGGATGACGGCCCGAAACAATGCCATCCTGATTCTTCCCCTGCTCTGCTTGCTCGCCGGTCTTTCGGCCTGCGCCGCGATCCAGCCCGAACGCTCGATCGGGCGTGAGCTTGATGACACCAATGCCTCGCTGTCGATCAAATCGGCGATGTTGCGGGTCGAGGGTTTTGCGCTCGACGGTATCGATGTCGAGGTCACTGAAGGTATTGCGCTTTTGACCGGGCGCGTGCCGCGCGAGGATGACCGTCTGATGGCCGAATGCCTGGCCTGGTCCTCGGTCGCGGTGCGCTCGGTGGCGAATGAAATTGAAGTCGGGCCAACCAACGGCTTCCGCGACCGGGCCAATGATGCCTGGATCACCCAGCGCGTGCGCGGCCGTCTATTGTCGGATCGCAATGTTCGCAGCGTCAATTTCAACGTCGAAACCTATGCCGGCAAAGTCTATCTGCTCGGCGTGGCGCGTTCGCGCGGCGAGCTTGAGCGCGTCAGTGCCCAAGCGGCCCTGGTTGGCGGCGTGGTCGAGGTGATCAGCTATGTCCGCATCGCCGGCGAGCCCAGCGATCTGCCTTCGCGCGGTGAACGCCGTGCTGCGGCCTGTGCCGGCGAATCCATGCCGGGGCTTGATTCCGACGGCAGCCTGCCCAACTCCTCACCGCAACTGCTTGGCGCCGCGGAGGGTTCCCGTTGAACATGCGTGTAGCGGTCCAGATGGACCCGATCCAGGCCGTCAATATTGATGGCGATACTTCATTCGCCCTGATGGAAGAGGCGCAGGCGCGCGGCGCCTCGCTGTGGGTCTATCAGCCCGAACACCTGTCCTGGCGCGAGGGCAAGATCACGGCGCGAGCGCGGCCGGTGACCGTGCGTCATGTTCGCGGCGATCACGCGACTTTGGGCGAAGAGGTCGTGCTTGACCTCGCGACGGATATCGACGTCATCCTGATGCGTCAGGATCCGCCCTTCGATATGGCCTATCAGACCGCAGCCCATATTCTGGAAATGCTGGCCGGACGCACCTTGGTGCTCAATGATCCCGCCTGGGTCCGCTCGAGCCCGGAAAAGATCGTGCCGCTGCTCTTCCCCGATCTGGTGCCGCCGACCCTGATCAGCCGTGATGCAAAGGCCATCGAAGCCTTCCGCGACAAGTATCAGGACATCATCATCAAGCCGCTCTATGGCAATGGCGGCGCCGGCGTGTTTCGACTCAAACCCGGCGACGGCAATTTCAAGGCGCTGCTGGAGATGTTCTTCGAAAGTAATCGCGAGCCGGTCGTCACCCAGGCTTTCCTGCCGGCGGTCGAAAAGGGCGACAAGCGCGTCATCCTGATCGATGGCGAGGCGGTTGGCGCGATCAATCGCGTGCCGCAGAAGGGCGAAACCCGGTCCAACATGCATGTCGGCGGCAAGGCCGAGGCCTCGACGCTCGATGCCGACGATCTGCGCATCTGCGCCGCCATCGGGCCCATGCTCAAGGAACGCGGCCTGGTTCTGGTCGGCATCGATGTCATTGGCGGGCGTCTGACCGAGATCAATGTCACCTCTCCGACCGGCGTGCAGGAGCTCAAACGCTTCTCCGGTGTCGATAGCTGTGCCCTGTTTTGGGATGCCGTGGCGCGCAGGCTTGTGTCATAGAGTTGACACACGCTTGACTTGCGGTTGACACAGTTCCATTCTGTGTTCATGTTTTGGACGTGGTTTGTTCTCATGCCTGTGGAAAACTCAATACTCGTAACTGTTTAGCGCAATGCCTTCCGTCGGGGCTGGCTTGAAAGCGGGACGTTATCCCGTCTTCGCCGTCGATTGAGCCCGGACCGGCAAGCTGCGGAGAGGTTAGGGCGAATGGCCGCTCGCACTACATCGGTTGCTTTCGAAGGCGCTGAAGCGCGCCTGGTCGACGTGCAGGTGCAGGTCGCCGGCGGATCGCAGCCAATATTTTCCATCGTCGGGCTGGGCGACAAGGCCGTCACCGAAAGCCGGGAGCGGGTCCGGGCAGCCTTTGCGGCACTGGGCCTGTCGATGCCGTCGCAGCGCCTGATCGTCAATCTCGCCCCGGCCGACCGGCCCAAGGAAGGTTCGCATTTCGATCTGCCCATCGCGCTCAGCGTGCTGGCCGAACTCGGTGTGGTGCCGCGCGATGCGGTCGAGGAAAATCTCGCCTTTGGTGAGCTTGGCGTTGATGCCTCGATTGCACCGGCACCGGGCGCCTTGCCAGCGGCGGTCGCGGCCCAAGCCGCCGGCCTGTCACTGATCTGTCCCGAGGCGTGTGGCCCGGAGGCGGCTTGGGCGGGGGGGGAATTGCCGATCATTGCCCCGGCCAGCCTGATCCAGCTGATCAATCATTTCAAAGGCACGCAGGTCTTGTCGCGGCCGGCGCCGGGCGAGCTGGTCGAGACGGCCAATTTTGCCGATCTCAACCAGGTCAAGGGCCAGGAGAGCGCCAAGCGGGCGCTGGAGATCGCGGCTGCCGGGCACCATAATCTGTTGATGGTTGGCCCGCCCGGCTCCGGCAAATCGATGATGGCCGAGCGTCTGCCGGGCCTGCTGCCACCACTTTCCGCGGCCGAATTGCTCGATGTCTCGATGATCCACTCCGTGGCCGGCCTGCTGGAGCGCGGTTGTCTGCGCCGTGATCGCCCCTTCCGCTCGCCGCACCACTCCGCCTCGATGGCGGCGATGGTCGGTGGTGGCACAAGGGCCAGGCCGGGCGAGGCGTCATTGGCACATCATGGCGTGTTGTTTCTGGATGAATTGCCAGAATTCCATCCGCAAGTGCTCGATAGTTTGCGTGCGCCGCTCGAAGCCGGACGGATCACGGTTGCGCGCGCCAATGCGCATATCTCCTATCCGGCCCGCTTCCAGCTCGTCGCGGCGATGAATCCCTGCCGCTGCGGCGGTGGTGGCCAGGATGGCTCGGCCTGCCGCCGGGGTCCGCGCTGTGCCAGCGACTACCAGGCGCGCATTTCCGGCCCGATGCTCGACCGGATCGATCTGCAAATCCAGGTTCCGCCCGTCACGCCTGCGGATTTGGCGCTGCCAGCCCCGGTCGAGGGCACGGCTGAAGCGGCCGCACGTGTCGCCATCGCCCGCGCCGTCCAGGCCGAACGTGGCTATCTCAACGCGCACCTGCCGCCCGATATACTGGAACACGCTGCCGCCCCCGACCGTGCTGGCGAAGCCCTGCTCAACCAGGCCGCCCAGCAACACAGCCTCACCGCCCGCAGCTACCACCGCGTCCTGCGCGTCGCCCGCACCATCGCCGATCTCGACGGCAGCGACGCCGTGAGACGTATCCACATCGCCGAAGCGCTGTCGTGCCGGCGAGGTTTGGCGCAAGCGGCAGGGCCGGTGTCGGCGGGTGTGCGGTAAACGCCGCGGCGCCTGTCCCCCTCGTTGCTGGCGCCAGCCGAGGACTGGTAAAAATGCCCCGCGATGGGCCGACCCTCCATGACCAGGCTTTGACCGCAGGTATGGGTTCCAAAATCCCTCAAATGGGCTACAATCGCAAATTGCCAAATTGACTGAATCCCAAACCCAGTTGTATGGCAGCCCCCTGTTTCTTCGTCGATTCAGTGAGCGCAAATGCCAATCGATGGCAGCGAGAGGTTACTTCGAGCGGGGTTGCGAACTCTGGAGGCTTGTAATCAATGACGACGATCATCCGGTCGGAATTGCATCGCCGGTTGGCGGCGTAAACTCCAGCGCGCGAGCCAGAGCAACGCTTTGAATTCATCCACCCTCTATTGGGGACACCGAACATATTCACTCGTTTTCGAGGACGCTATAAATGAGATTG
Organism: uncultured Maricaulis sp.; assembly: GCF_963975345.1. Classification (NCBI taxonomy): domain Bacteria; kingdom Pseudomonadati; phylum Pseudomonadota; class Alphaproteobacteria; order Maricaulales; family Maricaulaceae; genus Maricaulis; species uncultured Maricaulis sp. The sequence continues at coordinate 231,401 of NZ_CAXBGE010000006.1, forward strand.
GGCACCCTTTTCTTGACGATAAGTGGATATCCGGCACTTGCGCGCGACATTTTCAACGCCTGGTTCGGGCGGCTTGTTAAGCCCATTGCTCTTTGTCTGATGCTGTTGGCGCCAAGCGGCGGGGCAGGGGCCTTGGATTGGCCGGAAATTGATTTTTGGGCGGTGGGAATAGCCGAGCCGGAATGTCGCTCATCGTCTCCGCCATTTCCCAAGCTCTGTGAAATCCGGCACCTATCCCAAGCTGACCTCGATGAAATTACCAACGAACTGTTCGCGGCTGCGTCGAATGGTGAGTACCTCTCGACCTTGTCAGACGGCATTCTGACGATTTCCTCGCTCTCCGCTGAAAGAGAGTCGTTTGTTTGCTGTGACATCCAGGGCCCGTTCAGGGCGCATGAGAACAGCGATGGTCAGCCGATTTCTGTCGCAAGATTTGGCGTCCCGGCTGGCGCATTCATTCACATCGAACTTATGAACGATGTTGATATGATCGGTTCCGGATACATTCTTGAGAGCATTTCAGATTATCAGAAAGCATATATTGGAAGCCAAGAAAGCCAAATAGACGTTGACTATCAGACCATTAGATTTGACAGCCTCGATAGGGACGTGCATGTTTTTCAAAATAGACCCGATCTGCCGCCCAAACACATTTTTTATGTAAAAGACGGAAATAACGCTCCCCACGTTTTCGCTCCGGCGCTTCTCGAGTATTATGGGGGCACACTTTCGGAAATGCCGAGTTTTGCGCTTATTGGTATCGAAAGCGGCTCCAGTGACGTGCGCCTCAATGAGTACGTAAGGGCCATGTCAAATGATACCGCCGCCTATGATCGCTACAGATCGATTTTCGAAGATGCGATAGTGCCTCAGATCGAAGAGATGCTTGGCTACACCGGCGGGGCAGCTGGGCGTGTCCTCTTCGGCCAATCGAATGGTGGGAGATGGGTGTTGGACTACTCGCTCGACCACCCGAGTTTTGCGTGCAGCATCATGGCGATGTCGATTGCTGGCGGAAATCTCGAGCAATCGGAAGTGGCTGAGGCGAGCTCGGCGACCGATTGCAGAAACTATTACTTGGCCGCGGGTCAACTTGAAGGCAGCATGCTTGCCCGCACGGAAGACATGCATCATATGCTGCTTGCTGCGGGCCTCTCATCCCAGTTGGTGATTGAAGCTGGAGGACACAATTTCAGTTCCTGGGTGCCAGCTTTTCTGTTTTTCTTCGATCAGATTATGACCTCGGCATCGGACTAGATGATGGGGCGAACTCTTCCGACAACAACCGCAATCGAGGACGGGGTTCAGCTGCGTCAGATGCCCAGCTGTCGGTGGGGGAACGCCACCAGCTACCCCACTTTTGCGGCCGGCCAGCCCCTTCGGGGAAGCCAAGTTTGTGCCAGATGTTTGGTTCCGCGAAGTGAGTCGCCAACAATTCCGTGGGTTGACCGGTCCAGCCTGCAAGACTCTGGTCACCATCATTGTTCGCTTCGGTTGGGACATGCCCCTGTGGCACTAAAAACGGGACGCGTGCTTGACTCCTCGCAACGGGACCATGTCCCCGGTGAGTCTCGGCTGACCAAAGCAGTGCACGACTTATCGGCCGTCCGGGCCGCCGATAGGGGGTTATGGTCTCCCGGTCTCCGGGCCGATTCGATGGAATTGTTATTGAGGGTGTAATGCGGATTGCCGGGTTGATTACCGTGGCGCTGTTGGGCTTGGCATACCTTGTGCTGTTCACAAAATCGGACAATGACGGCCAATGTCGGCAGCTCGATGCGAGGACGCTGGAAATCAACGGTCGGATCAATGCGGCCCTGGCCGATTGCGTTGACGTTCTGCTCGGGTCTGAAATAGACACCGTCATCGTCACCTCGCAGGGCGGTGAGACCTTTGCCGGACGCCGGATCGGTAATCGGATCGGGGATCGGCCTCGCACACTGGTGGTCCGCGATCGCTGCCTGTCGTCGTGCGGCAATTATTTTGTTCCGGCGGCGCAGCGCCTCGTGCTTGAGCCCGGCGCCGTCGTCGGGCTGCACGGCACGCCCGATCCTGCGACCATGGCGCGGCACATGCGACATTTTGAGGCCAGTCTCGACCGCGACGTGGCCGCAGGCGAAATCTCCCGCGACGCGCGTGATCGCAGCCTGTCCGGGCAAGTCGAGCGCGACGCGGCCCAACTGGATGAGGAGGCTGCCTTCGCCGAACGCTTCGGCGTGCCCAAGGGCTGGCGCCTCTACCGGGGGGTTGGCGATGGCAGGACCGGATTCCTGCAATATTTCAACGGCCGCAATGAAGCGCTCGACGGCCGTTGGGACCTGCTGGTCGTTGAGGCGCCGATGCTGCAATCCTGCCTGCCCCACGTGCTGGCGGAGGGGTATCAGCAAGCCGCTGACACGCCCCGTTGGCGGCTGCCGCAGCTCTGGCTCCACCCGATTTTCGCCTTCCCTGTCCGCAGTGGTGAATTGCGCTGCACAGACCCGGAGGTGATTGACCCCGCTTGACCCTGTCCCGGGCCTCGCATTCTCCCAGCCCATGACGACGGATCGTTAACTTCCCGCGGCTAGCTTTCCCCTGTCATGACACGCGAAACGCCGCCCGACAGCGAGGCCGGTTCCCAAGCCTCCAGGCCGGGGCCGGACGATGAGAGATTTGCGACTGCGACCGAACTGGGCGCGGCGGAATTTCTTATATCTGCGCTCGATGCGGCCGGCGAGCTGGTGCTGGTGCGCGGTGGCGGCGGACGGGTCGTCCACGTCAATGCCGCCTTCATCGCCGCCTTTGGCGGTGCGCGCGCTGATTGGGTCGGGCAATGGTTCTCCGTTGCCCCGCCGGTCAAAAGCGATGATCCGCGCCGCTATGAAATGCTGATGCGCACGCGTCAGGGCCCCGTCTGGATCGAATGGGATGAGCGGCTTCTGCCCGACAGGCGCGGCGTCATCTCGGTTGGACGCGATGTCAGTTCGCGCCACGAAGCGCATGCCGATCTGGAAGCGTCGCAGCGCGCCAAATCCCTGTTTTTCGCCGCCGTCACCCATGAATTGCGCACGCCTTTGGCCGGTGCGTTGGGAATTGCCGGCCTGCTCGCCACAACGCCGCTGCGGCCCGACCAGGCCGATTATGTCCGCACTCTGGCCAGTTCGGCCGAGCATGCGCTGGCCATGGTTGACGATATTCTCGATCTGTCACGGCTGGAAGCCGGCAAGCTGGCCCTGCGCCCCGACACGGTCGATATCGCCGATCTGGTGCGCGATACCGTCGAACTGGTGGCGCCGCGAGCGCAGCAAAAGGGCCTCGAGATTGGCATTGTCCAGTCCGCCGACGCGCCGACCCGGATTACCGGCGATGCGGCGCGCCTGCGCCAAATCCTGTTCAACCTGATCGGCAATGCCGTCAAATTCACGCTCCAGGGCGGTATCCGCATCGATATCGGTTGCGCCCCGGCGGGCGATGGGCGGGCGCGGCTGTCGCTCTCGGTCAGCGATAGCGGGCCGGGGATTTCCGAGCTCGACCAGCAAAGCCTGTTTGAACATTTCGAGCGCGGCGCTGCCGAACGCGATGGCGCCGAAGGCGGCGCCGGGCTCGGCCTCGCCATGGTGCGCCGTCTGGTTGAGGCGATGGAGTCTTCGATGGGAGTCGAAAGCCGGCTCGGCGAGGGCGCGAAATTCTGGGTGATTTTCGAATTGCCCGTGCTCGCCAGCGGCCTCGGCACCCCGATGGCTGGCCGCGAACTGGCCGTCGCCAGCCCCGACTCCATCCTGCGCCAGGCCCTCAGCGATCAGTTGCGCGAGCTCGGCGGTGATGTTGTCGCGATCGACCGGGCCGAAAACCTCGCCGCCGCATCGGGCCGCGAATTGCTGGTCGATGGCGCTTGGTCAGCGCATGCGGCCGGTTCCGGCGCCCGCCATGTCTGGCAATTGGTGACGCCGGCCGGCAAGGACGATGTCATCGAAGACTTGCCCGACGGCGTCGACGGCTGGCTCGTCAAACCGGTGCGCCTCTCCAGCCTGATCGAACAGATCGCCGGTACTGCGCCGCTGCGCCAGCCCGCCGCCCGGCCACAAATCGAGCCAGAGCCCGAGACGCGTCTGCTGGACGGGCTGCAAATCCTCGTCGCCGAAGACGACCCGGTCAACGCCCTGATCGCGCGCCGGACGCTGGAGCGGCTGGGTGCCCATGTCACCGCCGTCGATAGCGGCCGCGCCGCCCTGCGCGCGCTGGAGACGAGCCATTTCGACGCCGCTCTGCTCGACCAACGCATGCCCGGCATGGACGGTGCCGAACTGGCCCGAATGGCGCGGTTGAGCGGCCATGATCTGCCGCTGGTCGCCCTGACCGCCAATTGCAGTGAGGACGACCGCAAAACCTGCCTTGAAGCCGGCATGAATGATTTCCTCTCCAAACCGGTCGATCCCGATCTTCTGGCCCAGACACTCGCGCGCTTGTGCGCCATCGGGAAGCAGGCCAGCATGGCGCGAAATACGCCAATCGGCTGAGGAGTTTCAGACACATGACCCAAGCGACGAGCGAGAAACCCTCAATGTTTTCCAGACTCGGCGCGGCAGGCAAGGACAAGACCCTGCTGGCGATGCTCTTCCTCGGCCTTGGCGCCGGTCTGCCCTACGCCATCCTTACCGGTACGCTGAATGCCTGGTTCACCGAGGCCGGCGTCGACGTCTCGACCATCGGCGTTTTGTCCTGGATCGGTCTGGCCTACGCTTTCAAATTCCTGTGGTCGCCGGCCCTGCATCGTTCGCGTCCGCCCTTGCTGGGGCGTCTCGGGAATCGGCGCGGCTGGATGCTCGGTTTCCAGCTGATCATCATGATTGCGATGGCGACGATCTCGCTGGCCAACCCGCAGAGCCAATTGCCCTTGATCACGCTGATGGCGCTGATCGGTGTCATCGCTTCGGCCAGCCAGGATATCGTCATCGACGCTTGGCGCATCGAAGTCGCGCGCGATGGCGAACATCTCGATTCGCTCTCGGCCCTGTATCAGCTCGGTTATCGCGTTTCTGGCTTTCTCGGCGGCTTCCTGGCGCTGATCCTGGCGGCGCGGATCGGCTGGTCCTTCACCTTCATGCTGCTCACCCTGATGATGTTGCTGGCGGTCACCGGGGTGATGATCGCGCGCGAATCCACCCGCGTCGCCGCCGCCGATGATCATCTGATCCGGCTCGGCAGCGGCGTCTCGCACCGGATCCGCCATTTCGCCCTGGCGCTGGTCGTGGCCGGCTGGGGCTGGGCCCTGTTTTCGCTCGGCAGTTTCATGGCCGCCACCGTGTTGGGCGAAGAGCCACCGAGCGCGCGTGACTTCATCCGCAATACCGGACCCTGGATCGTCACCGTCACGGTGATCGCACCGGCGATCATCTCCGCCATCCTGCTCTGGATCGAGCGCCGGAACCCGCAACCGGTACAGACGCCGCATACCGGGCTCGGCCGCGCCGCCAATACGCTGCACCGCTTCATTCTCGAACCGCTGATGGATCTGGTCGCCCGGCTTGGCTGGGCCGCACCGCTGGTGCTGGTGCTGATCCTGTCCTACCGCTTTGCCGATCTGGTCTGGGGGGCCTTCGCCTACCCCTTCTATCTCGGCACCAATTTCGGCGCGATGGGCTATTCGCTCGACGATGTCGCCATCGCCTCGAAAATCGTTGGCGTCATCATGACCATCACCGGGGTCGGCATTGGCGGACTGGCGCTGAAAGCCATCGGCCGCATGCCCTGCCTGATCCTCGGCGCGATTCTCGCTGCCGCGACCAATCTTCTGTTCTGGGACCTCACCACCGGCGCCCATTTCGTCGGCGGTTTCCTGCAATTCACCCATCTGGGCGATCTGATGGGCCTGTTCGGCGTCAATGAACGCCTGTCCTGGCTGGTCACCGCCATTGCCGGCGAAAACCTCGCCGTCGGCTTCGCCAGCGTCGTCTTCGTCGCCTATCTCTCCGCCATCGTGAACCCCGACTATGCCGCCGTGCAATATGCCCTGCTCGCCTCGCTGACCATGCTGATCGGAACCCTCGGCCGTGGCGCGCTGGGCGAAATGATCGAAAGCCAGGGCTTCGCCTACGTCTTCATCCTCACCGCCGCCCTCGGCCTGGTCGCCGTCGTCGCGTCCATCGCCGAAGCGCTAAGGCTGAAGTTTGCACCGGCGAAGGTGCAGCCGGATGAGGGCGGGTCTGGGGTGGGTTAGGGGCTGCGCTCAACTCTCTAAAACTACAACGGCTTGTCATCCCTGACGGATGCCCCGCGCATGCGGGGCGCAGATCAGGGACCCAGATCCACCACCGCAAAACCCATCAAGCCGGAGGGGCCATGTCGGCACCCCAGCCCCCAACCGCCGGGCGTCTGGGTCCCTGATCTACGCCCGGATCGCTGGCGCGTCCGGCCATCCGTCCGGGATTGTCTGTTGGGTGTGGTGTTATAGTGGGGTGCCGGATTGGG